>NZ_JACCQQ010000039.1:0-26215 GCF_014268345.1 Pseudomonas sp. SWRI18 | reverse complement strand
ACCACCTCCCCCGCCTCCGCCGCCACGGCCGCTGCTGCTGAGAATCGCCAGCAGGATCGCGCCGACCGGCAGCCCCATGCGATTGCACAGCCACAATACGCCGATCAACAGAATAAACAGGCCAATGGAAAACCCGGGATTATCCTTGGCAAAGTTGGCGTCCGCGACATGGGCCGGCACCGCTAACGGCTCGCCGCCCACCACCTGCACCATCGCCGCCACACCGTCGCTGATGCCCTGGCTGAAATTGCCGGCCTTGAACTTGGGTGCAATCACCTGGTTGATGATCACCCACGACTGCGCATCGGTGAGCACGCCTTCCAGGCCATAGCCGACTTCGATGCGCAATTTGCGCTCATCGCGGGCGACGATCAACAGCGCGCCGTTGTCCTTGCCCTTCTGGCCGATGCCCCAGTGGCGGCCCAATTGATAACCGAAGTCCTCAATCGGCACGCCCTGCAAATCGGGCACGGTGACCACCACGACCTGGTTGCCGGTGGTCTGCTCCAGCGCCTGCAACTGTTGCGTCAGCCGTTGGCGCGTGGCCTCGTCCAGCATCTGGGCGTTATCCACCACCCGCCCGGTCAGCGCCGGGAAGGTCAGCGCCGCCTGGGCCACGCCCACGCAGGCTAACAGCCACAGCGCCAGGCCTATCCTTAATAAACGCATCGACACCTCAATGCAGCCTTATTTGAACTTCACTTGCGGCGCTTTATCGGCATCGGCACTGGTGGCTTCAAACGTGGCGCGGATCGGCAGGTCGCTGTACATCACGCTGTGCCACAGACGACCGGGGAAGGTGCGGATCTCGGTGTTGTAGGCCTGCACCGCCTGGATAAAGTCGCGGCGGGCCACAGCGATACGGTTTTCGGTGCCTTCAAGCTGGGATTGCAAAGCCAGGAAGTTCTGGTTGGCCTTCAGGTCCGGGTAGCGCTCGGACACCACCATCAAGCGGCTGAGTGCGCCGCTCAAGCCATCCTGGGCTTGTTGGAACTGCTTGAGTTTTTCCGGGTTGTCGAGGGTGCTGGCATCCACCTGGATCGAGGTGGCCTTAGCCCGCGCTTCGATCACGGCGGTGAGGGTGTCCTGCTCATGGGCGGCGTAGCCCTTGACCACTTCCACCAGGTTGGGGATCAGGTCGGCGCGGCGCTGGTACTGGTTCTGCACCTGGCCCCAGGCGGCCTTGGCCTGTTCATCCAGGGTCGGGATGTTGTTGATCCCGCAACCGCTCAGCACCGTGCTGATCAATAACAGAGCCGCGGCTTTCAAGCCCCAGCGGTAACCTTGTGCTGCTTGCATGGTGTTTCTCCTGACCAATCTTGATGGAATTTGACGACTAACCCTATAAACCACGCGCTTGGGGCATAATCCGCCACCACTGGATTGCGTCGAGCCAATCAGCTACAAAGATGCCCAGCGCGAAAAAGAGTTCAGAGTGTGCTGCATTTATCTGAACAACACCCGAACAACAATAGACGCTCCCCACATTTTGGCCGATCAGCCTCATCGCTGTGCAATGAGCCGAAAAAGGATATTCATGAAGAAGCTGTGCTTGCTCGGCCTTGTCGCCACTCTGGCCACCCAGCCCGTATGGGCAGAAACAACGCCTGTCGCGCTTAAAGACAAGGACGCCTTTGTCAGCGACCTGCTCAAGCAGATGACCCTGGACGAAAAGATCGGCCAGTTGCGCCTGATCAGCATCGGCCCCGAGATGCCGCGCGAGCTGATCCGCAAGGAAATCGCCGCCGGCCGCATCGGTGGCACGTTCAACTCCATCACCCGCCCGGAAAACCGTCCGATGCAGGACGCGGCCATGCGCAGCCGGCTGAAGATCCCGATGTTCTTCGCCTACGACGTGATCCACGGCCACCGCACGATTTTCCCGATCAGCCTGGCCCTGGCGTCCAGCTGGGACATGGACGCCATCGGCCGCTCCGGGCGCATCGCCGCCCAGGAAGCCGCCGCCGACAGCCTCGACATCACCTTCGCGCCGATGGTCGACATCTCCCGCGACCCACGCTGGGGCCGCACCTCCGAAGGTTTCGGCGAAGACACCTACCTGGTCTCGCGGATTGCCGAAGTGATGGTCAAGGCGTTCCAGGGCGTGAGCGCCGCGAATGCCGACAGCATCATGGCCAGCGTCAAGCACTTCGCCCTGTATGGCGCGGTGGAAGGTGGGCGTGACTACAACGTGGTCGACATGAGCCCGGTCAAGATGTACCAGGACTACCTGCCGCCGTACCACGCGGCAATCAAGGCCGGCTCCGGCGGCGTGATGGTGGCGCTGAACTCGATCAACGGCGTGCCCGCCACCGCCAACACCTGGCTGATGAACGACCTGCTGCGCAAGGACTGGGGCTTCAAGGGCCTGGCCGTGAGCGACCATGGCGCGATCTTCGAGCTGATCAAGCATGGCGTGGCCAAGGACGGGCGTGAAGCCGCCAAGCTGGCGATCAAGGCCGGCATCGACATGAGCATGAACGACTCGCTGTACGGCAAGGAATTGCCCGGCCTGCTCAAATCCGGCGAGATCGAGCAGAGCGACATCGACAACGCCGTGCGCGAAGTGCTCGGCGCCAAGTACGACATGGGTCTGTTCAAGGACCCGTACCTGCGCATCGGCAAGGCCGAGGATGACCCGGCCGACACCTACGCCGAAAGCCGCCTGCATCGCAGCGAGGCGCGCGACATCGCACGCCGCAGCCTGGTCCTGCTGAAAAACCGCAACAACACCCTGCCACTGAAAAAATCCGCGACCATCGCCCTGGTCGGCCCGCTGGCCAAGGCACCGATCGACATGATGGGCAGTTGGGCCGCCGCCGGCAAACCGGAACAATCGGTCACCCTGCTCGACGGCTTGAACGCGGTGATCGGCGAAAAAGGCAAGATCATCTATGCCCGTGGCGCCAACATCACCAATGACAAGGCCGTGGTCGACTACCTGAACTTCCTCAACTTCGATGCCCCGGAAGTGGTGGATGACACCCGCCCCGCCCAAGTGATGATCGACGAGGCCGTCAAGGCCGCCAAGGATGCCGATGTGGTAGTCGCTGCCGTAGGTGAGTCCCGTGGCATGTCCCACGAATCCTCCAGCCGCACCGACCTGAACATCCCGCAAAGCCAGCGCGACCTGATCAAGGCCCTCAAAGCCACCGGCAAACCGCTGGTACTGGTGCTGATGAACGGCCGCCCGCTGTCGATTCTTGAAGAGAACCAACAGGCGGACGCGATTCTGGAGACCTGGTTCGCCGGCACCGAAGGCGGCAACGCCATCGCCGACGTGCTGTTTGGTGACTACAACCCGTCGGGCAAGCTGCCGATCACCTTCCCACGCTCGGTGGGGCAGATTCCGACCTACTACAACCACCTGACCATCGGCCGGCCGTTCACCCCAGGCAAGCCGGGCAACTACACCTCGCAGTATTTCGATGACACCACAGGGCCACTGTTTCCGTTCGGCTATGGCTTGAGCTACACCACGTTCAGCCTGTCGGACATGGCGCTGTCGTCCACCACCCTGAACAAGACCGGCAAGCTCGACGCCAGTGTGACGGTGACCAACACCGGCAAGGTGGACGGTGAAACGGTCGTGCAGTTGTATATCCAGGACGTGTCCGGCTCGATGATCCGCCCGATCAAGGAGCTGAAGAACTTCCAGAAAGTCATGCTCAAGGCCGGCGAGGAGCGCACGCTGCACTTCACCATCACCGAGGACGACTTGAAGTTCTACAACACCCAGCTCAAGTTCGCCGCGGAACCGGGCGAGTTCAATGTGCAGATCGGGCTGGATTCGCAGGATGTGCAGCAGCAGACTTTCGAGTTGCTGTAACCCACGCAGCCCCCTCTTGCGTTGAAGAGGGGGCTTGTTGGGTCGCCGCATCGCCTCGCGCCTGTTTCTGTCAGCACAAAGTCACGTTTCCTTCTCCCCCTAAGCTGCTGCCTACATCTCACCCCCCGCCTGCTCGCACACCCTGTCCACCCTGAATCAGTGTGCAGGTGCACTATGTCGTCGACGAAAAACGCCCCACGGGCCATTAACAAAGCCCTCCTTTATTCACTCGCGCTGTGCATGCTCGCAAGTTTGCCGGGCATACCCGTTGAAGCCGCGAACTACAGCGAACAGGGGGAGCTGCACGACGCCGCCAGCTGGCGCAGCGATGAGTTCAAAAAAAGCTGGGGGCTGGGCGCCATCGGTGCCGATTACGCCTATGCCAGGGGGTTGAGTGGCGCCGGGGTACACGTGGGGGTCTACGATTCCGGCAGCGACTTGCGCCATGACGAGTTTGCCGGCAAACCGCATTCCGGCGTGCGCCTGGCAGACCCTGGATGCAAAAGCGATACGGTACTGTTCGGTGGCTGCTTCTTCAGTGAGGGTGATCGTTCCGCCGTGGAGCTGCTTGAGACACTACCGCCTGAGGCTTTGCTTGCAGTGGAGGAGGGAATTGCCAACGGTGATTTCACCCGCGAACAAGTGGATGCCTACCTTAGAAAACAAGGGGCCCGCTATGATTCGCATGGCACCTTCGTGGCCGCCAACATACTCGCCAACCGAAATGGCGCCGGGGCCCATGGCGTAGCCTTCGCAGCCAACCTGAGTGCGCTGCGCAGGTTCAGCAACACTTACCAGGACGGCCCCGGTGTGCCAACGTACAGTGTTGATAGTCCTACGCCGGAGGCAGTCAAGGCCGCCTATGCCCAACTGCACGAGCAAAATGTGCGAGTGGTCAACCATAGCTGGGGGCCTCGCAACCCAGTGGCGGATGAAGCTGAGCTGGACATGGAATTGAACCGCGGCTATGTCGAACCAAAGGCCATCGCCGACGCAGCCGTCAAATACGGGATACTCCAAGTATGGGCAGCGGGCAATACACTCACCCCCAACGCAACGCCGCAAGCAGCACCCTTTGCCGGGTTTCTTCCCAGCCTGCCGCGTGCGGTCGCCGAACTCGAGCGCTATTGGTTGAGCGTGGTCAACGTCAATCAGGCGCTGACCTTGAGCGATCGCTCGTTCCGCTGTGGCTTCAGTAAGGACTGGTGCCTGGCGGCGCCGGGAACGGACATCACCTCGGCCTGGGTCACAGGCTCCATAAACACCGAAACCCACTATAGTAAGGAAGGCGACGCCGACGGTTTCAAAGTGATCGGCGACAACCCCGAATTTGCAGACTTCACCGCTTCCGGCACCTCTTTCGCCGCGCCTCACGTAACCGGTGCGCTGGCTCTGCTGATCGAGCGCTTCCCTTACCTCGACAACCCGCAAATTCGCGATGTGCTGCTGACCACGGCCACCGACCTGGGTGAGCCTGGCGTCGACGATGTGTACGGCTGGGGCCTGATAGACCTGAAAAAAGCCATCGACGGGCCCGGCCAACTGCGGGTGGACACGCAGGTAAACATGGACCGCCCCGCCGGCGGCGCGGTGGTATGGCAAGGCGGCGCATGGGACGACTGGCGCAACGATATCAGCGGCCCCGGGCGCCTGGAAAAAAGCGGCGCCGGTTGGTTGCTCCTGAGCGGCAATAACAGCTTTGCCGGGGCCACGCTCAACGCAGGCATTCTGGAGCTGGCCGGCAGCAACACCCTCAAGGGCGATGTGAACCTCGAAGGCGGCGTTCTGCGCCTGAACGGCTCCCTGGCCGTCGAGGGTGACTACCGCCAAGCGCCCGGCGCCACCTTGATGACTGGCCTGGTCGCCCAGGACTGGCCGGCAAAACTGCAGGTCGATAACCAGGCCACTGTCAACGGCGGCACGCTGTACCTGAGCGCACAACCCGGCACCTACCCATTGGGCCAGCAATACAGCATCCTCCAGGCAAAAGGTGCCGTGAGCGGCGAGTTTGCCGCGATCGACCACCGAGAGTTTTCGCCCTTCCTCAGCGTTTCCCAAGTCAAACAAGCCAATAGCCTGCTGGTCGAGTTTGCCCGTGGAAGGCCACTGGCTTCTGCGGCAAACACCGCCAACCAACGCGCCGTCGCCACGGCCGCCGACGCTCAAGCCGCGCCGACCCCGCTGCTGCAGCGCCTCACCGCACTGTTCCCCGAGCAGGCCCCCTCGGCCCTGGACCAACTGAGCGGCGAGCTGCATGCCAGTACCCAAGCGGCACTGATCGAAAACAGCCGGGTAGTGCGTGAAGCCGTACTCGACCGGCAGCGTAACGCCCATGGCCGTAGCGCTACCGAGGCCGAAGCACTGAACGAGGGCGCCTGGGTGCAACTGCCGCGCCAGACCGGCCAGCTGCAAGGCGATAGCAACACCGCCCGCGCGTCCCACAGCAGCACGGGCCTGTTGGTCGGGTTCGATCACCGACTGGAACAAGGCACACGCGTGGGGGTGGTTGCGGGCAGCAGCACAGGCGAAGTGAAGGCCGGCGCTCGCGGCAAAGCGAGTGTCGACAGCTACCAATTGGGCCTGCACGTGGGGCACAGCTGGGACGCTCTGGGCCTGTACGGCGGCATCGCCTACGCGCAGCATCAGATCGCAACCAAGCGCCGAGTCAGCTTCCCAGGCGTGGAGAATCGGCTGTCTGCCGACTACACCAGCCGTACCGTGCAGGCGTTCGCCGAGGCCAACTATCGCTTTAATCACGGTTTCTGGGATTGGCAGCCCTACCTGCAACTGGCCACTGTGCAACAGCGCAGCGACGGCTTCACCGAACGCGGCGGCATGGCGTCACTGCGCGGCCAACGCTCGAACGACAGTGTCAAGCTGACCACCGGCGGTGTGCGCGTGAACCTCGACCTGGCCCAGGCACAGACCGGCCCGTCATGGTTGAGCCTGCGTGGCGGCCTGGCCTATACCCATGCCGGCGGCGATCGACAATCGGCCACTCAAGTGGCCTGGGATGGCGGCCACGCCTTCAAGGTCAGCGGCGCCCCGTTGGATCGGCTCAGCACCCGACTGGAGCTGGGCGCCACCGCGCGCTTGAGCCGCAACAGCGCGCTGGACCTGGGTTTCAGCCAACAGCGCGGCGAGCGTTCACGGGACCAGAACATCACGGCGCAGTATTCGTTGCAGTTCTAAACCGCGTAAGTAACCAAAGGCGGGGGCACCCTACCCTCGCCGATCCAACAGGTTGACCACCAACCTATCGACCCACCCCCACAACCTCTGCTTCACCCGCCGCCACAGCGGCCGGGACTTCCACGCCTCCAGGCTCACCGCCTGGCTTTGGGCAAAATCGCGCTCGAAACTGCCCGCCACTGCCCGCGTCAACTCAGGATCCAACGCTTCCAGATTGGCTTCCAGGTTGAAGCGCAAATTCCAATGGTCGAAATTGCACGAACCGATGCTGACCCAATCGTCCACCAGCACCATCTTCAGGTGCAAAAAGCACGGCTGGTATTCAAAGATCAGCACCCCCGAACGCAGCAACCGCGGGTAATAACGGTGCCCGGCGTAACGCACCGACGGGTGATCGGTACGCGGGCCGGTGAGCAGCAGGCGTACATCGACGCCGCGCCCCGCTGCCCGGCGTAACGCGCGACGCACGCTCCAAGTCGGCAGGAAGTATGGGGTGGCCAGCCAGATACGCTGCTGGCTGCTGTTCAAGGCGCGGATCAGCGATTGCAGGATGTCGCGATGCTGACGGGCGTCGGCATAGGCAACCCGCCCCAGGCCCGGCCCGGTCGCGGGCACCTTGGGCAAACGTGGCAAACCAAAGTGGGTGGCGGGTTTCCACTCGCGACGGGCGGCGTTGGCGTGCCATTGACGGTCGAACAGCGCCTGCCAATCCAGCACCAGCGGGCCGCTGATCTGCACCATCACTTCATGCCAGTCGGCGGTGTCCTGGCCCGGCGTCCAGAACTCATTTGTCACACCGGTGCCGCCAACCACCGCGATACCCTGGTCGATCAGCAACACCTTGCGGTGGTCACGGTACAGGTTGCGCATCCAGCGCCGCCAGCTCAGGCGGTTATAGAACCGCAGCTCCACACCCGCGTCGGTCAGGCGCTTGCGCAGCCCGAGGGTAAACGCGAGGCTGCCGTAGTCATCGAACAGGCAACGCACCCGTACCCCGCGCTCGGCGGCGAGTACCAACGCTTGCACCATGGCCTCGGCACAGGCGCCAGCTTCCACCAGGTACAGCTCAAGATCGACCTGTCGCTCAGCCCGCGCTATGCCCACCAACATCTGCGGAAAGAAACTCGGCCCGTCGATCAGCAACTCGAAACGATTGGCGCTGCGCCACGGAAACACCGCGCCGCCCATGTCAGCGCGCCGTGAAAATCAGCACCGCACCCACCGGCACCGACAAACTGATCGATTTGAGCCCTGCGGCCTTGCGCAGCGTGGCCACGCCTGGCGCGAGGTCGAAATCCTCGGCATGCAGCACCACCGGCTCCAGGGTCACTACCTGGAAGCGGCGGTCGTCCAGGCGCGTCGTAAGGAGCTCGGCGCTGTAGGTCTGGGTTTTGCCGTGCAACGTCACTGAAAGCGGAAGGCGCAATTCCAATTGCGCACCGGGAGCCAGGTCATTGATTGGCTGCAGGTTGATCTGCGCGCTGATCAGCGCTTCGGGGAAAGTTTTGATTTCGAACAACTGGTTTCGCATGCGCTCATCGCGCAGCGGGATGCCGCTGTTGACCGACTCCAGCTCCACCTCCATGTGCGCCGCGCCCTTGCCGTCGACCTTGCCGTGCAGCACCAGAAAGCGCTGAACCTCGGCGATTTCGGTGTTTTTGGTGGTGACGAACGACAGGCGTGAGGATTCGTTATCCAGGTACCAGTCGGCATGGGCAGGCACGGCGGCGGCGGCCAGCAGTGAAAAAGCCAGCGGCTTGAATAGAGAAGCGTTGAACATAAAGACTCGGAGGGCGAAAAACCTGCACGAACCTTAAGCGCAATCTAATGAACGGTGCAAATCCAAATGTGGGAGCGGGCTTGCTCGCGAATGCGGTGGATCAGTTACCTATACTTGGCTGACCCACTGCATTCGCGAGCAAGCCCGCTCCCACAGGGGTTCTGGTGTTTCAAGGATTCAAGCGGCAACCTTGGCGGTCGCCCAGCCAGCGTGCGGAATGGGTACGCCCCAACCCGCTGGCCGTCACTTCACTGCGCTCCGGGTTATCGCTGAACGCACTGGTCGGCACGTACTGCTTCACATAACCCCGACAATACTCCGCCGGATTATTCATCACATACCGGCACGAGCAATACTCCTTGGCCGTATACGCCGCGATGATGTCGGGGAACGCTTGCAGGTTGACGCGCTCGTGCCAGATCCAGCCCAGCAAGGCGAGCAGCAGCACAAGAAACAGGCAGATAAACGGGCGACGGCGGATCATGGTTGCACCGCCGCGATCACGCGTTTGAGCAGTTCGTTATGGCGATACGTGCCGTCGCGGTCGTCGCCGTAGCGCACGATCACCAGGCGTTCATCGGGCATCACGTACAGCGCCTGGCCCCAGTGGCCGAGGGCGGCGAAGGTGTCGGCGGGTGCGTCGGGCCAGGGCCTCGGGGTGCCTTGGTTGAGCCACCAATGGCCACCGGGGACGGCTTCGTCCTGGCCGGTTTTGTATCTGGCGAACGGTTGGCGGTTGAAGGCGACCCATGCCTTGGGCAGCAGTTGTTGATCGCCCCAGCGTCCATCCCGTGCCATCAGCAGGCCGACACGCGCCAGATCGCGGGCGGTGAGGTAGGCGTAGGAAGAGGCAACAAAGGTTTCGTCGGCGTCGGTTTCCCAGGTGGCGTTGCGGATGCCCAAAGGCTTGAAGAGTGCGTCCCAGGGGTAGCTCATGTAGGCCTTGAGGCCAAGCATGCCCTTGAGCGCGGCGGACACCAGGTTGCTGTCGCCACTGGAGTAGCGAAAGGCCTGACCCGGTGCACTGAAGGTGCCCATGCCGGCGGTGAACTCCGCCATGTCGGCGCGGCCACGGGTATACAGCATCGCCACCACTGAGGATTTCAGCGGCGCGTATTCGTAGTCTTCCTGCCAGTCCAGGCCCGAGGCCCAGTGCAGCAGGTCGGCCATGGTCACCGTCGGGTGCTGCTTCATCGGCGGGTAAAACCGCGCCACCGGGTCGGTCAACTTGAAGCGATTATCGCCGTAGGCCACGCCCAGCACGGTGGCCATCAGGCTTTTGCTGATGGACCAGGTCAGGTGCGGCGTGCTGGCAGTGGTGGGCGCGGCATAACGTTCATAGACCACCACGCCGTCGCGAATCACCAGCAACGCGTCGGTGCGAATGCCTTGGCGGGTGGCGTCGTCCCGGGCGGGGAAAGCGTAAGCCTCCAAGGCATCGACAGCGGGACCCGTGAGCAGTGCGCCCTTGGCCCAGTCCTTATCGGGCCAGGCTTCGGCATGGGCGGTAACGGTGACGAACAGCAGCACAACGCACAGCAGGCCTCTGACCATGGACGCAAACTCAAGGGGGCATTCAAGCCCGCGAGCGTAGCCTGCGCCGATGACAGATTTGCGACATGGCAGGCTGTCATCCAAGCGTCACCATAACTTCACGGAGATGACACCGGGCCTCCATAGCCTGACTTTGGACAACAAAGTCGACCGGCCGAAATCGTGGCCGGCACTCGGAGACTCGCCATGACTCAGATCGCCCGCATCAGCGACACCGGCAATGAACGCCGCCTGCAAGCCGAACGCCTGATCGGCGCACAGGCGTTGCAGGAAGCCCAGGCCCTGCGGTTCAACGTGTTCAGCGGCGAATTCAACGCCAAGCTGAAAGGCGCTGAGCTGGGCCTGGACATGGATGACTATGATGTTCACTGCAGCCACATCGGCGTGCGGGATTTGAACAGCGGTCGACTCGTCGCCACCACCCGTTTGCTCGACCACCAGGCCGCCAGCACCCTGGGGCGGTTCTACAGCGAGGAAGAGTTCAGCCTGCACGGTCTACGGCACTTGCAAGGCCCGATCCTGGAGATCGGCCGCACCTGCGTCGACCCGGCCTACCGCAATGGCGGCACCATCGCCGTGTTGTGGGGCGAGTTGGCCGAAGTGCTCAACCAGGGCGGCTACAGCTACTTGATGGGTTGCGCGAGCATTCCGATGCACGACGGCGGCATCCAGGCCCACGCGATCATGCAACGCCTGCGCGAACGCTACCTGTGCAACGAACACTTGCGCGCCGAGCCGAAAAAACCGCTGCCGGCGCTGGACCTGCCGTCCAACGTGATCGCCGAAATGCCGCCGCTGCTCAAGGCCTACATGCGCCTGGGCGCGAAGATCTGCGGCGAGCCGTGCTGGGATGAAGATTTCCAGGTGGCCGACGTGTTCATCCTGCTCAAGCGTGATGAGTTGTGCCCCCGCTATGCCCGCCACTTCAAGGCGGCCATGTGATGGGCCGCCTGCGTGTGTACGGGCGCATCGCCCGCGTACTGGTGGTGGTGGCGCTGGGCCTGAGCATGGCCAGTGTGTTTGGGGTGTTCGAGCGCCTGGGCATCGCCAACTCGATGGCGCGGCGTCAGCGCTGGTCGCGTTTTTTCATGGCGCGGCTGACCAACGCCCTGCCCTTTCGCGTGACGGTGCACGGTGAACTGCCGCAAACGCCGATGCTGTGGGTGAGCAATCACGTGTCGTGGACCGACATTCCACTGCTGGGCATGGTCACGCCGATGTCGTTCCTGTCCAAGGCCGAAGTGCGCACCTGGCCAGTCGCGGGCTGGCTGGCGGCCAAGGCCGGCAGCCTGTTTATCCGCCGCGGTTCGGGCGACAGCCAGTTGATCCGCAAGCAGATGACCCGCCACCTGGAACACGCGCATCCGTTGCTGATGTTCCCGGAAGGCACCACCACCGACGGGCGCAGCCTGCGCACCTTCCACGGGCGTTTGCTGGCCAGTGCAATCGATGCGGATGTGTCGCTGCAACCGGTGGCGATCCGTTACCTGCGCGATGGGCAGGTGGACCCGTTGGCACCCTTTATCGGCGATGATGATTTGCTCTCGCACCTGATGCGTTTGTTCGCCAATGATCAGGGTGACGTGGAGATCCATGTGCTCAAGCCGATTGCCTGCGCCGGGCAGGAGCGCGCGGCGCTGGCGTATCAGGCACAGCAGGCGGTGCAGAAGGCGTTGTTTGAGCCGGTGCCGGAGGCGGAGCAGATCGCGGTTCGACCGGCATTCGCGGCGTAAAGCGGGCACGGTTGAAAAAATGTGGGAGCTGGCTTGCCTGCGATGGCGGTGGGTCAGCAAAAAAATCATCAACTGGCAGACCGCTATCGCAGGCAAGCCAGCCTCCCCCATTTAGACCTTTGTGATCAGTTGGGTTTTGGCAAAGGCCTGCAGTTCGGGATAGAACATCCGAAAGTCTTCACTCAACGGCTCATACAAAACGCGCAATTCCTGCATCGCAAACCCCAGCTCCTCCGGCTGCGTCAGCCGCCGCGAAATCCCCCGCAACACCTGCTCCATCACCGCGAACTCGCGGTACGAACCCAACCAGTCGTCCGCCGCCATATACGGT
Organism: Pseudomonas sp. SWRI18; assembly: GCF_014268345.1. Taxonomy (NCBI): domain Bacteria; kingdom Pseudomonadati; phylum Pseudomonadota; class Gammaproteobacteria; order Pseudomonadales; family Pseudomonadaceae; genus Pseudomonas; species Pseudomonas sp. SWRI18. Next base: position 13,796 of record NZ_JACCQQ010000039.1, on the reverse strand, counting down.
GCAATCTGCGCCAGCCGCCCGGGCAATTGCGGCTCGGCCGCCAGCACGCGGTACACCTGCGCAGTGAAGCGCTCCAACGGCTGGTCGGCATACTGTGCCCAGTCCCGCGCCAGGCAGTGGTCGAAAAACACATCGAGGACGATCCCGGCATAGCGCCTGCGGGTCAGGCTGAAGCGTGACAGCGCCTCCCCCACCAACGGATGGCTGTCGGTGAAGCGGTCGATCGAGCGGTGCAACTGGATGGCCGCTTCGATTGGCGGACTGAACTGGCCCTGCAGGCGGCCTTTGACGAAATCGCCATACAGGCTGCCCAGCAGTTGCGCAGGAAGGTGACCGCCCAGGTGCAGATGTGCGAGATAATTCATGGCGCGCAGTCTAGCACTGCCGACAACGTATCGTTATAACCCGATATACCGATTCAGTCTGATCTCAGATCAAAATCATATTGGTATATCGGGATAGACCGATTTAAAGTTCGCCTCATCGCGATATAACGCTGTACGACACCGAGCACCTGCCATGTCCATCGACCTCGACGAAATAATAAAAGCCCTGGCGCACCCGGTACGACGAGACATCCTCACCTGGCTCAAAGACCCGAAAGTGCAGTTTCCCGAGCAACTGCACAACCACGAATACGGCATCTGCGCCGGGCAGATCGACCAGCGCTGCGGCTTGTCCCAGTCGACCGTGTCGGCCCACCTGGCCACCTTGCAACGGGCGGGATTGATCAGCAGCCAGAAGGCCGGCCAGTGGCACTTTTTCAAACGCAACGAGGCGACCATCCAGGCCTTCCTCGCTGCGCTCATCACTGAACTGGGCGCTGACGACACCGCGGCGCTGTAAGCTAAGGAAACGATAATGCCCCTCTCGCTGCTCATACTGGCCCTCAGCGCCTTCGCCATCGGCACCACCGAGTTCGTCATCATGGGCCTGCTGCCCGATGTGGCGGCGGACCTGGGCGTGTCGATTCCCGGCGCCGGCTGGCTGGTGACCGGCTACGCCTTGGGCGTGGCCATTGGCGCACCCTTCATGGCGTTGGCCACCGCCAGGCTGCCGCGCAAGGCAGCCCTGGTAGCGTTGATGGGAATCTTCATTGTCGGCAACCTGCTGTGCGCCCTGGCCAGTGACTACAACGTGCTGATGTTTGCGCGTGTCGTCACCGCGCTGTGCCACGGCGCTTTCTTTGGTATCGGTTCAGTCGTAGCGGCCAACCTGGTGCCGGCCAACAAGCGTGCGTCGGCCGTGGCCTTGATGTTCACCGGCCTGACCCTGGCCAACGTGCTCGGCGTTCCGCTGGGTACCGCACTGGGCCAGGAAGCCGGCTGGCGCTCGACCTTCTGGGCGGTGACGGTGATTGGCGTGATCGCCTTGATCGGCCTGATCCGCTTCCTGCCGGCCAAGCGCGATGAAGAAAAGCTCGATATGCGCGCCGAACTCGCCGCCCTCAAGGGCGCGGGCATCTGGCTGTCGCTGAGCATGACCGCGCTGTTCGCCGCGTCCATGTTCACCCTCTTCACCTATGTTGCGCCGCTGCTGGGCGATGTCACCGGCGTGTCGCCCAAGGGCGTGACCTGGACGCTGCTGCTGATCGGCCTGGGCCTCACCGTGGGCAACATCATTGGCGGCAAGCTGGCGGACAAACGCCTGGCCGCCACCCTGATCGGCGTGTTCATCAGCATGGCGGTGGTGTCCACGGCGTTGAGCTGGACCAGCATCGCCGTGATCCCCACCGAAATTACCTTGTTCCTGTGGGCCACCGCCTCGTTCGCCGCCGTGCCTGCGCTGCAGATCAACGTGGTGACCTTCGGCAAGGCCGCGCCGAACCTGGTGTCGACCCTCAACATCGGCGCCTTCAACATCGGCAACGCCCTCGGCGCCTGGGTCGGCGGCAGTGTGATCGCCCACGGTTTCGGCCTGACCAGCGTGCCGTTGGCCGCGGCGGCCCTGGCGATCCTGGCGCTGGTGGTGACCTTGATTACCTTCCGTCAGGGCGGCAATGCCGACCTGGCCCCTGTGACTAACTGATCAAACTCAAAGAAAGGTGCATCCCATGACGACTATTTTCGATCCGATCACACTGGGCGACCTGGAACTGTCGAACCGCATCATCATGGCGCCGCTGACCCGCTGCCGTGCCGACGCCGGTCGCGTACCCAATGCGCTGATGGCCGAGTACTACGTGCAACGCGCATCCGCCGGGCTGATCCTCAGCGAAGCCACCTCAGTCACGCCAATGGGCGTGGGCTACCCCGACACGCCAGGCATCTGGTCCAACGACCAGGTACGCGGCTGGGCCAACATCACCAAGGCGGTACATGGCGCGGGCGGCAAGATCTTCCTGCAACTGTGGCATGTGGGCCGCATCTCGCATGAGTCCTACCTGAACGGCGAAACCCCGGTGGCTCCGAGTGCGATCCAGCCCAAAGGCCACGTCAGCCTGGTTCGCCCGCTGGCCGACTACCCGACCCCGCGCGCGCTGGAAACCGCTGAAATCGCCGACATCGTCGACGCCTACCGCACCGGTGCCGAGAATGCCAAGGCCGCCGGTTTCGATGGCGTGGAAATCCACGGCGCCAACGGCTACCTGCTGGACCAGTTCCTGCAGAGCAGCACCAACCAGCGCACCGACCAATACGGCGGCTCCCTGGAAAATCGTGCGCGCCTGCTGTTGGAAGTCACCGACGCCGCCATTGAAGTCTGGGGCGCCGGCCGCGTGGGCGTGCACCTGGCACCGCGTGCCGATTCCCACGACATGGGCGACGACAATCTGGCCGAAACCTTCACCTACGTCGCCCGCGAACTGGGCAAGCGCGGCATTGCCTTCATCTGCTCGCGTGAAAAGGAAGGTGCGGACAGCCTTGGCCCACAACTGAAGAAGGCTTTCGGCGGTGTGTACATCGCCAACGAACGCTTCACCAAGGACAGCGCCAATGCCTGGCTGGCCGAAGGCAAGGCGGACGCAGTGGCCTGGGGCGTGCCATTCATCGCCAACCCTGATCTGCCGGCGCGCTTGAAGGCGGATGCGCCGTTGAACGAGGCGCGTCCGGAGACTTTCTATGCCAAGGGTCCGGTGGGGTATATCGACTATCCAACGCTCGCGCTGTAATCGCCTGAAACCCTATATCAAATGTGGGAGCGGGCTTGCTCGCGAAGACTGAGTGTCAGTCACTGAGTATTCGACTGATACACCGCCTTCGCGAGCAAGCCCGCTCCCACATTTGTAATGTGCTCGGCCAGGTACATTGCTTCACAGAACCGAAACAAAATCGCTACAAAATACTTAGGCGGCTTCCTACCAACTGCCCGCCAGCCCGTATATAAAGTCATCCCACCTATCAGGCAGAAGGACGATTGACTGTCCTTGGGCTTTACTGTTGACACAACCTGATGCAATTACGCATTTTGTCTCAATTGCGCAGGCTGGGGCTCCAGCGCAGCATGTCCAGCCCTGCGTCCACCCAGCGTTCGGCATCCTGATGCAGCTGGAAACTGTCGGGAACCAACAGCCACTGGCCGATCAGCCCATTGATGTACGCGTGAATGCACACCGCGCCACGGGTGGTATCGAGATTTTCAGGAAGCTGCCCGCGATGGACCGCGTTACGCAATGTCAGGCCGATGCGCAGGTTGCATTCCAGGGTGTGGGTCTGGCGCTGGCGGCGCATGTCACACATTTCATCGGTGAATTCGCACTTATGAAACAGGATCTCGTTGATGCGCCGGGTTTTCGGGTCCAGGGCCACTTGATGGAACAAATGAATCAACAGTTTGCGCATGCAGCCCAGCGGATCGAGCTCATCCTCGCTCTCACTTGCCCTGGCGAGCTCGTCCAGCGGCTCATGCAGCGTGTCGAGCAGCGCCTGCAGCAGGTCGGATTTATTGCTGAAATGCCAATAGATAGCGCCCCGCGTCACGCCGGCCAGCGCGGCGATGTCCGCCAGCGTCGTGCGCGCAACGCCGCGCGCATAGAAGGCTTGCTCGGCGGCATCGAGAATCTGGTTGCGCGTTTCCTGAGCTTCCTCTTTGGTACGACGAACCATGGCAGTAAAACCTCAATCAGGGCACTTGAGACAATCGTTAACGCAGCATTAATGCCCGGTCACGATCATCTGAATATTTGTGGGACGACACCGTCATGGGTGCCGAACGTAATGGAATCGAGGCGTTGCGCGTTGCTTTGTCAACATTGCGCGAAGCCTGTCAAGAGTTTACAAACAACCATGAACGTAAGTATATTGCGTAGCAAGCTACTTATCTACTCACCGTTTGTTTTTTACCCTTCCACACTTCTTGTGCGCACCCTGCGCGCCTGACCCGAGGATCTTCATGCAACTTAAGCCAGCTGTTACCGCTCTGGTCACTGCCGTCGCCCTGGCATCGCTGCTCAGCGGATGTAAAAAGGAAGAAGCGGCTCCGCCCGCTCAAACCCCTCAGGTCGGCGTGGTCACCCTACAACCGCAAGCCTTTACCCTGACGACAGAGCTGCCGGGCCGCACCACCGCCTACCGCATCGCGGAAGTTCGCCCCCAGGTCAACGGCATCATTCTCAAGCGCCTGTTCAAGGAAGGCGCGGACGTGAAGGAAGGGCAACAGCTCTACCAGATCGACCCGTCGGTGTATGAAGCCACCCTGAAAAGCGCGCAAGCCACCCTGACCCAGACCAAATCCATCACCGACCGCTACAAGCAACTGGTCGATGAACAAGCCGTGAGCCGCCAGGAATACGACACCGCTGTGGCCAACCGCATGACGGCGGAAGCCAACGTTCAAACCGCGCAGATCAACGTGCGATACACCAAGGTGTACGCGCCGATCTCCGGGCGTATCGGCCGTTCTTCGGTGACCGAAGGCGCGCTGGTCAGCAACGGCCAGGCCGACTCCATGGCCGTGATCCAGCAACTGGACCCGATCTACGTCGACGTCACGCAGTCTTCGGCCGAAATGCTGAAACTGCGCCGCGACCTGGAAAGCGGCCAGCTGGAGAAAGCCGGCGCGAATGCCGCCAAGGTCAAGCTCACGCTGGAAGACGGCAGTGAGTACGGCCAGGACGGCAAGCTGGAGTTCTCCGAAGTGTCGGTCGATCAGACCACCGGCTCGGTAACCCTGCGCGCCGTGTTCCCCAACCCCGATCACACCCTGCTGCCGGGCATGTTCGTGCACGCCCAGTTGCAGGCTGGCGTGAACAGCAAGGCGATCCTGGCACCGCAGCAAGGCGTGACCCGCGACCTGAAGGGTACCCCGACGGCGCTGATCGTGAATGCCGACAACAAGGTCGAGCAGCGTGAGCTGGTGGCCAACCGTACTTACGGCGCCTACTGGCTGGTGGAGAAAGGCTTGAACGCCGGTGACCGTGTGATCACCGAAGGCTTGCAGTACGTCAAGCCGGGCGCCGAGGTCAAGGTCAAGGAGGCTGACAACGCCAAGCCTGCCGGTTCCGCTGCTCCTGCCGCCGCTGCCGGCAAAGGGGAGTAATCCATGTCGAAATTTTTTATCGACCGTCCCATTTTCGCCTGGGTAATTGCCCTGGTGATCATGCTGGTCGGGGCACTGTCGATCCTGAAGTTGCCCATCAACCAATACCCGGCCATCGCGCCAACCGCCATCGACATCCAGGTGGCCTACCCAGGCGCGTCCGCACAAACCGTGCAGGACACCGTGGTGCAGGTGATCGAGCAACAGCTCAACGGTATCGACAACCTGCGTTATGTGTCCTCGGACAGTAACTCCGACGGCAGCATGACCATCACCGTGACGTTCAACCAGGGTACCAACCCGGACATCGCGCAGGTTCAGGTGCAGAACAAGCTGAACCTGGCCACCCCCTTGCTGCCGCAGGAAGTGCAGCAGCAGGGTATCCGCGTCACCAAGTCAGTGAAGAACTTCCTGATGGTGATCGGTCTGGTGTCCGAAGACGGCAGCATGACCAAGGACGACCTGTCCAACTACATCGTGTCCAACATCCAGGACCCGATTTCGCGGACCGCAGGTGTGGGTGACTTCCAGGTGTTCGGTTCGCAGTACGCGATGCGCATCTGGCTCGACCCGGCCAAGCTGAACAACTACCAGCTCACGCCGGTGGACGTCAGCGCCGCGATCCAGGCGCAGAACGTGCAGGTAGCCACCGGCCAGTTGGGCGGTTTGCCTGCCCTGCCCGGCACTCAGCTGAACGCTACCATCATCGGCAAGACTCGCCTGCAGACCGCAGAGCAGTTCGGCAACATCCTGATGAAGGTCAACACCGACGGTTCCCAGGTTCGCCTCAAGGACGTCGCGCGTATCGAACTGGGCGGCCAGACCTACAGCATCAGCGCGCAGTTCAACGGCAACCCGGCTTCGGGCATGGCGATCAAGCTGGCTGCCGGCGCCAACGCATTGGACACGGCCAAGGCCATCCGCGAAACGGTGAAATCCCTTGAGCCGTTCTTCCCGCCTGGCATGAAGGCGGTGGTGCCGTATGACACCACCCCCGTGGTGACCGAATCGATCTCCGGTGTGGTGCACACCCTGGTCGAGGCGATCGTGCTGGTGTTCCTGGTGATGTTCCTGTTCCTGCAGAACTTCCGCGCCACCATCATCACCACCATGACGGTGCCGGTGGTCTTGCTGGGTACCTTCGGGATCCTGGCCGCTTTCGGCTTTACCATCAACACCCTGACCATGTTCGGCATGATCCTGGCCATCGGCCTGCTGGTGGACGACGCCATCGTGGTGGTGGAAAACGTCGAGCGGGTGATGGCCGAGGAACACCTGTCGCCCAAGGAGGCGACGGTCAAGTCCATGGGCCAGATCCAGGGCGCCCTGGTGGGTATTGCCCTGGTGCTGTCGGCGGTACTGCTGCCGATGGCGTTCTTTGGCGGCTCCACCGGCGTGATCTACAAACAGTTCTCCATCACCATCGTTTCGGCCATGGCGTTGTCGGTACTGGTTGCACTGATTTTCACCCCGGCGCTGTGCGCCACCATGCTCAAGCCGATCGACCCGGAAAAGCACGGCCAACCCAAGCGCGGCTTCTTCGGCTGGTTCAACCGCACCTTCGACCGTGGCGTACTGAGCTACGAGCGCGGCGTGGGCAACATGATCAAGCACAAGATCCCGGCGTTCCTGGTGTACCTGCTGATCTTCGCCGGCATGATCTGGCTGTTCATGCGCATCCCTGCCGCGTTCCTGCCCGATGAAGACCAGGGCGTGATCTTTGCCCAGGTGCAGACGCCGGTCGGTTCGACGGCCGAGCGTACGCAAAAAGTCATCGACGACATGCGTATCTACCTGCTCAACGACAAGGAAGGCGAGCCAGGCGAAGGCAAAGGCGTGAAATCGGTATTCACCGTGAACGGCTTCAACTTCGCCGGTCGTGGCCAAAGCTCGGGCCTGGCGTTCGTGATGCTCAAGCCGTGGGATGAGCGTGATGCGTCCACGTCGGTATTCGAAATTGCCAAGCGTGCCCAAGGCTACTTCATGCAGACCTTCCAGGACGCCATGGTGTTTGCCATCGTGCCGCCGTCCGTACTGGAGCTGGGTAACGCCACCGGTTTCGACGTGTTCCTGCAAGACCAGGGCGGTGTCGGCCATGAGAAGTTGATGGCGGCGCGTAACCAGTTCCTGGGCATGGCGGCGCAGAGCAAGATCCTGGCCGGTGTGCGCCCCAACGGCGTGAACGATGAGCCGCAATACGAGCTCACCGTGGACGACGAAAAGGCCAGCGCCCAAGGCATCACGCTGTCCAACATCAACCAGACCCTGGCGATTGCCCTGGGCGGCAGCTACGTCAACGACTTCATCGACCGTGGCCGCGTGAAGAAAGTCTACGTGCAAGGTGAAGCGGCCAGCCGCATGTCGCCCGAAGACTTGAACAAATGGTACGTGCGCAGCGACTCCGGGAAGATGGTGCCGTTGTCGGCCATCGCCTCGGGCAAGTGGATCTACGGCTCGCCCAAGCTCTCGCGTTATAACGGTGTGGCGGCGATGGAAATCCTCGGCACCCCGGCGCCGGGCTACAGCACCGGTGACGCCATGGACGAAGTCGAACGCATCGCCAAGCAACTGCCGGCGGGCATCGGCTACGCCTGGACGGGCCTGTCGTACGAAGAACGCCTCTCCGGCTCCCAGGCGCCTGCGCTGTACGCCCTGTCGCTGCTGGTGGTGTTCCTGTGCCTGGCGGCGCTGTACGAAAGCTGGTCGATCCCGATCGCGGTGGTGCTGGTCGTGCCGTTGGGCGTGGTGGGTGCGTTGATCGCCACCAGCATGCGCGGGTTGTCCAACGACGTGTTCTTCCAGGTGGGCCTGTTGGTGACGGTGGGCCTCGCGGCGAAAAACGCCATTCTGATCGTGGAGTTCGCCAAAGAGCTCCACGAACAAGGCAAGGGCATCGTCGAAGCCGCCATCGAAGCCTCGCGGATGCGTCTGCGCCCGATCATCATGACGTCCATGGCGTTCATCCTCGGCGTACTGCCGTTGGCGATCTCCTCGGGCGCGGGTTCAGGCAGCCAGCACGCCATCGGTACCGGCGTGATTGGCGGTATGATCACGGCCACTGTACTGGCGATCTTCTGGGTGCCGTTGTTCTTTGCAACCGTGTCCGCCATCGGCGACCGCAAACCGAAAGAAACCAAGCAAACTCCTAAAGAGGCTGGCCAATGAGCAAGTCGCTACTCTCCCTAGCCGTCACCGCCTTCGTGCTCAGTGGCTGCTCGCTGATACCTGACTACCAGCGCCCCGAAGCGCCGGTGGCGGCACAGTTCCCGCAGGGCCCGGCGTATTCGTCGGCCCAGGCGCCGAACCAGGCCGCTGCCGAGCAGGGCTGGAAGCAGTTTTTCCACGACCCTGCCCTGCAACAGCTGATCCAGACCGCGCTGGTGAACAACCGTGACCTGCGCGTCGCGGCCCTGAACATCGACGCTTACGCGGCGCAGTACCGCATCCAGCGCGCCGACCTGTTTCCGGCCATTTCGGCCACGGGCAGCGGCAGCCGCCAGCGGGTCCCGGCGCGTGCCTCGCAGACCGGTGAAGCCGGCATCACCAGCCAGTACTCGGCCACCCTCGGGATCAGCTCTTACGAGCTGGACCTGTTCGGCCGCGTGCGCAGCCTGAGTGAGCAAGCGCTGCAACAGTACTTTGCGACTGAAGAAGCGCGCCGCAGCACCCAGATCAGCCTGGTGGCCAACGTGGCCAATGCCTACCTGACCTGGCAGGCCGACAAGGAACTGCTCAAGCTCACCCAGGACACCCTGGGCGCGTTCGAGCAGAGCTTCAAGCTCACCTCGCGCAGCAACGAAGTCGGCGTGGCGTCGGCCCTCGACCTGAGCCAGGCGCGCACCTCGGTGGAAAACGCCCGCGTGCAGCTGGCCCGGTATACGCGCCAGGTCGCCCAGGACGAAAACAGCCTGACCCTGCTGCTGGGCACTGGCCTGCCGGCGAATATCGCCAGCAAGCCGCTGTCGGATGACCTGCTCAGCGAAGTACCGGCCGGGTTGCCCTCGGACCTGCTGCAACGTCGTCCCGATATCATGCAGGCCGAGTACAACCTCAAGGCGGCCAACGCCAACATCGGCGCGGCCCGTGCCGCGTTCTTCCCGAGCATCAGCTTGACGGCCAACGCCGGCACCCTGAGCCCGGACCTGGGCGGCCTGTTCAAAGGCGGCTCGGGCACCTGGTCGTTCGCGCCGCAGATCAACATCCCGATCTTCAACGCCGGCAGCCTGCGCGCCAGCCTGGATTACTCCAAGATCCAGAAAGAGATCAACGTGGCGAACTACGAAAAGGCGATCCAGACTGGCTTCCAGGAAGTCTCCGACGGCCTCGCCGCGCGTGAGACCTACCAGCAGCAACTGGAGGCCCAGCGTGGTTTCGTCGCGGCCAACCAGGATTACTACCGCCTGGCCGAGCGTCGCTACCGCATCGGTGTCGACAGCAACCTGACGTTCCTCGATGCCCAGCGCCAGTTGTTCAGCGCCCAGCAGTCGCTGATCACCGACCGCCTGGCCCAGCTGACCAGCGAGGTCAACCTGTACAAGGCCCTCGGCGGTGGCTGGAACGAGCAGACCGCACAGAACGAGCAGTCGAAACAGGAAGCACCGGCGCTGAAGTTGTTCTGATGCTGTTGTAAAAAGTAACGCCGTTGCAAACAAAACCGTCTCCCTCACCGGAGGCGGTTTTTTTATGCCTGACTTACCGGCTGTAGTGAGCGGGCTTGCCCCGCGCTGGGTGGCGAAGCCGCCCCAATAGGATCACGTAGGGGTATCAGGTTAATTTGAGGCGCCTGGATTAGGGCCGCTTGCAGCCCAGCGCGGGGCAAGCCCGCTCACTACAAATCTGTGATCCATGCAACGTCAGTTGCCTTGCTTTCCCTTCAACCTTTCGGGGTAAAATTGGTAACAGATTCTTACAGACCACAGAGGGAGCTTGTCGTAATGATCGTAGGAATCGACCTGGGGACCACCAACAGTCTCGCTGCCGTCTGGCGCGGCGATGCCGCCGAAATGGTGCCCAATGCCCTTGGCCAACTGCTGACCCCAAGCGTGGTCGGGCTGGATGATCAGGGCCGTGTCCTGGTAGGCCAGGCCGCGAAAGAGCGCCTGCACACCCATCCCCACCTGACCACTTCGCTGTTCAAACGCTACATGGGCAGCGCCACCGAAGTTCGCCTGGGCGACCGCTCGTTCCGTCCGGAAGAACTGTCCGCGCTGGTGCTCAAAAGCCTCAAGGAAGACATCGAGCGCACCTACGGCCAGACCGTCATCGAAGCCGTGATCAGCGTGCCCGCCTACTTCAGCGACGGGCAACGCAAGGCCACGCGCATCGCCGGTGAACTGGCCGGGCTCAAGGTCGAAAAGCTGATCAACGAACCCACGGCCGCCGCCCTCGCCTACGGCCTGCATCAGCGCGACAAGGAAACCTCGTTCCTGGTCTTCGACCTGGGTGGCGGTACGTTCGACGTGTCGATCATCGAGCTGTTCGACGGCGTGATGGAAGTGCGCGCCAGCGCGGGCGACAACTTCCTCGGTGGCGAAGACTTCGACACCCTGTTGCTGGAGCACTTCGTTGACAGCCAGCGCAACGCCCAAGGCTTCCCGCCCACCCGCAGCGTGCTGCAAGCACTGCGCCGTGAAGCCGAGCGCGTGCGCAAGGCCTTGGGCCAGGACGAGAGCGCCGACTTCGCCCTGCGCGTCGACGGCCAGCAATGGGTGAAAACCATCACCCAGCAGGAACTGGCCAAGCTCTACACGCCGTTGCTCGAACGCCTGCGCGCGCCCATCGAACGGGCCCTGCGTGATGCGCGGATTCGGGTCGGCGACCTCGATGAAATCCTGCTGGTGGGCGGCACCACGCGCATGCCGTTGGTGCGCAAACTCGCCGCCGGTCTGTTCGGACGCTTCCCGTCCATCAGCCTCGACCCGGACCAGGTGGTCGCCCACGGCGCCGCGATCCAGGCTGCGCTCAAGGCCCGCTCCGCCGCACTCGAAGAAGTGGTGCTGACCGACGTGTGCCCCTACACCCTGGGCATCGAAACCTCGAACCAGTACGGCAGCCATATCGAAAGCGGCCACTACCTGCCGTTGATCGAGCGCAACAGCAGCGTGCCGGTGAGCCGGGTCAAAAGCGTGGTCACCTTGCATGATGACCAGCAGCACGTACTGCTGAAGATCTACCAGGGCGAAAGCCGCCTGGTCAAAGACAATATCGAACTGGGCCAACTGGACATTCCCGTCCCCAAACGCAAGGCCGGGGAAGTCTCGCTGGACGTGCGCTTCACTTACGACAACAACGGCCTGCTGGAAGCCCAGGTGAGCATTCCGCTGACCGGCGAGCAGCACTCGCTGGTGATCGAGAACACCCCTGGCGTGCTCAGCCCGGATCAAATCCAGCAACGCCTGCAAGCCTTGGCGCTGTTGAAGATTCACCCGCGCGACCAGCAGGTCAACACCGTGCTCGTTGCGCGCCTGGAACGGCTCTATCAGGAAAGCCTGGGTGAACTTCGCGAGCAGCTTGGGCATTGGGCCGGGCAGTTCCAGCAAGTGCTCGACACCCAGGATGAACGGCGCATTCGCGAAGTGCGCAGTGAATTGACCCGTCAACTTGAGCAACTCGACAACGGGTTCTGGCGCTGAGAGACCACGACATGGAATGTTGGACCCTGCTGCAACTGCCCGACGACGCCGACGAGCGCACCATCAAGCGCAGCTATGCGCGCCTGCTCAAAAACTGCCGGCCGGATGACGACGCGGCAGGCTTCCAGCGACTGCGTGAGGCCTATGAAGAAGCACTGGCCTACGCACGCTGGCGAGCCGACGCGCAAGAGGAGCAACCCGTCGCTGCAACGCCGATTGCCGAACCCGCCTACGCCAACCTCAACGACCTCGCCGAGCTGATGGACGTCAGCGTTCTGCAACCTGCCCCCGTGGAAGCGCCCAAGGCTGACCTCGCGCAGGCACTGCTCAGCGGCCTCAATGCCAACAACTTCATCGAACGCTGGGCCCTGGCCATTCAACAGGACTGCACCGACGCCTACCAGGCGGGCTTGTTGCGTCATTGCTTCGAGCATCCGGGCGAGCGCGTTGCGATCGCCCGTTGGGCAGCGAACCACCTGGAATGGCTGACGCCCTGGCAACAGGTTGCCATGACGCCGTGGCAGCACGACGTGCTCAGCGGCGAGCTGCTGCAGGACTACCGCGCCGGTTTGCAGGCGCTGCTGGAGCAAAAGGCCGAGCGCGAGTTCATCGCCGAACTCACGCACTACAACAACCAGCCGTGGCTGCGGGTGTTCGACCTGCAACAGCAGTGGCAACGCCTTATCCTGCAGCTGCTCCACGACACCACCTGGAGCGTGCCGCTGTTTGAGCGGGTGTGCCAGGTGTTCGGCTGGGACGACCAGAAAGGCGTATACCCGGAGCCGGCCTGGATGTGGCGCGAGCTGGTGTCGCGTTGCGAGCAGGAAAGTTTCTACGCTCACCTGCAAGACAAGGCCCAGGATAAACGGCGCATGTCAGCCGACGCCCTGGCCGCGCGGTTGTTGCTCACGCCGATGACGGCCACGCAGCACAAACGCATGATCGATGGGTTCGGCGAAAACGAGTGGAACGCCTGCCAGCACCTGGCAGACACCTTGACCTGGCGCTACCCGCAACTGGCCGAGCGCGTGGCTCAAGACGACTTGTACTTCTGGCGCAAATTCGTGCCCCGGCCGATCTACACGCAAGTGTTTATCCGGCTGTGGGCTGTCTTCGCACTGGGCATCGGCTTGAGCATCGCCCACGACATACCGAACAAGCTGGATCTGATGTCCGTGTTCATCTTCTTGTTGATGTCGTGCGGACCGGCCATTGTCGGATTTCGCATCACCCAAGCTTGGGCGAACATGAGTTCGGTCTACAGGGTGCCGGATATATGGCTGAGCCAGTACCTGATTCCCAAGCGGCTCAACCCCAACGACTACTGGCTGGTCATACGCCATGGTGTGCCGCAGGTGATCATGCTCATAGCCTGCGGTTTGATGCTCGGGGTGCTGGGCGCGGTGACCTACGCTGGGGCGCTGCTGATCAACCTGCTGCACAAAAAGCGCATCGGCCACATGAGCCACAGATTCAGCCATGACTGGCCCTGGCTGAACGGCCTGCACTGGGCATTCTGGAGCCCCTGGCAAGCGGTGTTCCTGGTGGTGATGGTGGCGTTGATCGTTGCTGCGCAACACTACTTGCCGCAAGTGCCCTGGACCCACTTCGACCTGCCCAAGCGATAACCCTGAATGCCGGGCCCCAGCGCCCGGCAACTTGCGTTCGATCATCGCCCACAACCCGCCC
>NZ_JACCQQ010000038.1:0-28803 GCF_014268345.1 Pseudomonas sp. SWRI18 | reverse complement strand
GCGGTGTGTCAGTCAATACCTCTTTGACTGATACACCGCATTCGCGAGCAAGCCCGCTCCCACATTTTGGATCTTCACATGGCTTAGATGCCCTGCGGGGTCTCTTCACCACCCAGCGCTTCAACCAACGCCGGCAGGAACTCACCGAACGTCAGCATCATCAGGGTAAAGCTTGCATCCAACTGGCCCAGGGCTTCTTCGCCACCGTCCTGTTCCGCCTGGTCCTGCAGCAGGTCTTCGAACTTCAGGCGCTTGACGGTCATCTTGTCGTCGAGCATGAAGGACAGCTTGTCCTGCCAGGCCAGGGACAGTTGGGTCACGACCTTGCCGGTGGTCAGGTGCAGCTGGATCTCTTCGCCGGTCAGGTCCTGGCGCTTGCAACGCACAATGCCGCCGTCTTCGTGGGTATCGCGCAGCTCGCATTCGTCGAGGACGAAGAAGTCATCGGCCGGCTTCTGGGTGGTGACCCAGTCGGTCATGATTGCGGTTGGCGCGGTTTTCACCGTCAGTGGGCGAACCGGCAGGGTGCCGATCACTTCACGCAGGGTCGACAGCAGGTCTTCGGCGCGTTTCGGGCTCGCCGAGTTCACCAGGATCAGGCCCTGTTTCGGCGCGATGGCGGCGAAGGTCGACGAGCGACGGATAAACGCGCGCGGCAGGAAGGCCTGGATGATTTCATCCTTGATCTGGTCGCGTTCCTTCTTGTAGACCTTGCGCATTTGCTCGGCCTCGATCTCTTCGACCTTCTCCTTGAGCGCGTCACGTACGACGCTGCCCGGCAGGATGCGTTCTTCCTTGCGCGCGGCGATCAGCAAGAAATCTCCGCTGACGTGAACCAGAGGCGCGTCTTCACCTTTACCAAAAGGCGCAACGAAACCGTAAGTGGTCAGTTCCTGGCTTGCACACGGGCGCGCCAGTTTGGTGGTCATGGCCGCTTCCAACGCCTCGGCATCAACAGGCAGATCTTGGGTCAGGCGATAGATAAGCAGGTTCTTGAACCACATGGGGTGAGTCTCTCCTTTATACAAAGGGGGCATTATTCTCTTGATAACGTCCCAGGCCAACCCTGCCTAAGCCATTGGAAGCTATCAAAAAAAAGATTTAAGAAAGTGCTTGCCAGACCCAGGGTCGCTCCGTAGAATGCGCGCCACACCGAAACGAAGGGTGATTAGCTCAGCTGGGAGAGCATCTGCCTTACAAGCAGAGGGTCGGCGGTTCGATCCCGTCATCACCCACCATTCGCTTCAAGTGTTACGCGCAGCGGTAGTTCAGTCGGTTAGAATACCGGCCTGTCACGCCGGGGGTCGCGGGTTCGAGTCCCGTCCGCTGCGCCATATTCGGTTACCTGGAACGCTGAACGCCAGGTACCACAGGAAGCCCGCTCATTGAGCGGGCTTTTTTTCGTCTGCAGGATCTTACTGGGTCCATCTCCGTCCACGACGCGGATTAATACAATAGCTCCTGCGTGCGTTAACTCAGCAAGCGCGGCTAGGCGTATTAACGCCGTTATCGTCGATTCTAGTGGCGACCGTATTTCCAGGAGCTTCTCCAGTGACTGACACGCAGACCCATCTCGCTTACACCCAACGCTTCAACGCCGTGCTCGCCTACATTGATGCCCATCTCGAAGGTGACCTATCGGTGCGGGCGTTGAGCCAGGTGGCGAATTTTTCGGCGTTTCACTTTCATCGCCAGTTCACCGCGTTCGTTGGCGTGCCGGTTTCCCGTTATGTGCAGTTGATGCGCCTGCGACGCGCGGCCCATCGCCTGGCTGAACTGGCGGATCACTCGGTGCTGGACGCCGCACTTGGTGCCGCTTTTGACAGCCCGGAGGCATTTTGCAGGGCGTTCAGGCGGGCGTTCGGTATGACGCCGAGTGCGTTCAGAAAGAGACCCGACTGGCAGGTCTGGCATGCGGTCTTCGCAATCCCTCACTTTTCCAGGACGATCATCATGCAACTACACATTGTGGATTTCCCGGCAGTCACAGTCGCAGCGCTTGAGCACTGCGGGCCGCCGGGACTGGTCAATGAGAGCGTGCGCGCGTTCATCGAATGGCGTATGCGCAGCGGGCAGTCGCCGGTGGCGTCGAGTCGCACCTTTGGCATTCCCTACAGCAACCCCGACACGACGCCAGCACATGCATTCCGCTTCGCTATCTGCGGCGAGATTCACGAGCCCGTGGCGGCGAATGCGTTCGGCGTGCGTGAGCTTGTCATTCCGGCCGGGCGTTGCGTTGTGGTGCGACACGCGGGATCACCGGATCACATTGGCGAAACGATCTACCCGGTTTATCGCGATTGGCTCCCTGCCAGTGGTGAAGAACTGCGGGACCATCCTCTGTTCTTCCATTACCTGAGCGCTTATCCCGAGACACCGCAGGATCAGTGGCAAACCGATGTGTTTATCCCGCTGCAATAACCACAAACGCGTAGCGAACGGGCTTGCCCTAATGCCGTTCAGTTTAGCGAACGCAATGCTCAAGCAACGAAGATCAAATGTGGGAGCGGGCTTGCTCGCGAATACGTCAGCTCAGCAAACATTGATGTTGGCTGACCCACCGCTTTCGCGAGCAAGTCGAAGCGTCGAACCGCCGCTCCTACAGGGGATCTGCGCTTAACTGAACGGCATTAGGGCTTGCCCCGCCGTCCGGTATTTCAGGTTCATGGCCTGGGGCTGACGCACAAGTAGGTTCAACGCCGCCGATCACTTGCGATGATCGGCGGCGTTGTCCATTCAGGCTTCTAGAAGTTCCAGCGAGTGGTGACCATGAAGTTGCGTGGCTCACCGTAAGCGGCGGAGTTATAGAAGCCGATGTTGGTGTAGTAGTGCTTGTCGAACAGGTTGTTGACGTTCAGCGTCGCCGACAGGTTTTTAGTGACCTGATACTTGGTCATCAGGTCCACCAGCCAATAAGCGTCCTGGGAAAATTCTTCGTACTGCTGGTGCGGAGTGTTGTAGATGTCCTGCCAGCCCACGCTCTGCCAGCGCACGCCACCGCCGACGGTCAGCTTGTCCAGGTTGCCCTTGAGTTTGTAAGTGGTGAACAGCTTGACCTGGTCTTCAGGCTCGAAGGTGGAGATCTTCACGTCCTTGTCGTCGCGCACGACCTTGTGGGTGTAGCCGGCCTGGAGCTGCCAGCCGGGGGCGATCTCGCCGGACATCTCCAGCTCATAACCTTTGGTGACGGCCTTGCTGCTCTTGTAGGCGTAGTTGTTCGGGGTTGGCTTCTGGTTGTTGTACTCGTCATCCGAGAGGGCGCGGTTGGACTCGTGGATTTCAAAGTAGGCCGCGCTGGCGTTCACGCGACCGTCGAGGAAGTCGGCTTTCAGCCCCAGCTCCCAGTTCTGGCCTTCATCCGGCTCAAGCAGCTTATTGTCGCGGTCGCGGTTGTAGTTTTCCTGCGGCATGAAGATATCGGTGTAGCTGGCATAGACCGCGTACGTGTCGTTCAAGTCGTACACGGCGCCGATGTACGGCACGAATCGTCCGGACTCGCGGTAATTGGGGTTATAGCCCGTGACCTGGTAGTTGACCACGCGCCCGCCCAATAGCAGCTTGAGCTCGTCGGCGAGATTCAGGCGGGTGGTCACATAGGCGCCGGTCTGGCGCACGGTGTCATCGGTCAGCGATTGCGCGCGGCCCCAGTCCGGGATTGCGGCGTGGCCGTGCCAGTTGTTGAAGTCGACGATATTGGGGGCGAGGTTCCAGTAGCCTTTGCCTTTCCACTCCGAGGCGCTGATGGAGCCGCCCAGCACCAGCTCGTGTTCGCGGCCGCCCAGGTTGAACGGGCCGCTCACATACAGGTCGGCGGAGTCACTGACGGTTTCGCCGGTGTACTTGCCCGAGGTGAGCTGCGCGGTGCCGTCCGGCTGTGGCTGGTCGCCCTGGATCGAGCCCATCAGGGCGTGGTAGCCGTTGATCTTGTGATCCAGTTGCAGCTTGGTCACCCAGCCGTTACCCAGGTCGTGTTCGAGCATGGCGAATACGGTACGGGTGTATTGCTCCCAGCTGCTCCAATCAGCAGCGTTATTGAACGAGCGCTTGACGCTGTTGCGGTCGCCGTTGGAATTGATCAGCGGGAAACTGCCCGACCATGAAGAGCCTTTGGGCAGGGTGTCCTGGTAATCGCCGCCGACGGTGAGCAGCGTGTCGGGGGACAGGTCGAACTCCATGATGCCGTAGTACGTCGGGCTCTGGCGCGAGTAGTGGTCCATGAACGAATGCTTGTCCTGGTAGGCCGCTACGGCCCGGCCACGCACGTTGCCGCTTTCGGTCATCGGGCCGCTGACATCCAGCTCGCTGCGGTAGTTGTCCCAGGAGCCGGCGCCGAGGGTTGCGTGCCCCTGGAAGTCGGCGGTAGGTTTCTTGCGCACCAGGTTGATCGTCGCACCCAACGAGCCGGCACCGGTGAGCAAGCCGGTGGCACCCTTGAGCACTTCGACACGGTCGTAGATCGCCATGTCGCTCAGGGTATTGCCCGCCGAATAGGCAACGTTGCGCGCCGTGGAGGGGATACCGTCGTACTGGAAGTTGTTGATGGAAAAGCCGCGGGCGTAGTAGTTGGTACGCTCGGTGTCGAAGGCTGAAACGGTGATGCCCGGGGTATGGCGCATCACGTCGTCGACGTTGTTCAGGCCGAAGTCATCCATGTGCTGGCGGGTGACCACGCTCACCGACTGCGGGGTTTGCTTGGGCGTCAACACCAGGCGCGTGGACGTGGCGATCGTGCCGGGCGTGTAGGAACCAGTGTCTTCGGTGACGTTGCCCAATTGGTTGGCGGTGACGGCGGTCGGGCTCAGTTCCATGGTGCCGTTGCCCGCAATGGGGACGGGCTGCAGTGCATAAACCTGGTCGCCTTTTACCGCACGGTAGCCGCTGCCTTGCAGCAGCCTGTCGAAACCGTCCTGCAGCGCGTAATGACCTTTCAGGCCTGGGCTGTCGAGGCCTTCCAGTTCGCGGGACTGGAACACGATCGCCACACCCGCCTGCTGCGCAAAGCGGTTGAGCGAATTGCCCAGTGGCCCGGCCGGGATGTCGTAGGTCTGGGCGGCGACGCTGACGGTATCCGCCCAGGCCAGGCTGACGTTCAGGCTGGTGGCGGTGAATATGGCCAGGGACAGTGGCGCGCTTTTAAGTAGGCGAAAGCGTCCGCGCGGGTAGGAAGGGGTGTGCATGGTGAAGGCAGTCCTTTACGTGTCGAATTACCTTCCTTGACGGGCAGCCTCGAAAAAACCGGAAGCAAATGCGAATAATTATTTATTGGGCGTTGTTTTATTGGAGGGGGTTTCAGGACTCACCACGATTAACCAGGGGGTAAAGGTCTGTACTTGGATCGGCAATGTTTGCGCCAGTAGTTGCAAGGCATGCTCGCTATTATCGAGCGGAATCACGGCAGACACGCGCAGGCCTTGCAGGGCGCGGCGATCAAATTGCACGCGGCCGGCGCGATGCCGGGCAATTTCATCCAGCACCTCGGGCAAAGGCCGGTTTTCCACCACCAACTGGTGGCGGCGCCAGGCTTGATCGATGCTCGAAGGGTCAATAGTGCCGGCCAGGCGCACGTTGTTCGCGCGCATCATGGCCTGCGAGCCGGCATCGACTTCCAGGGTCTGCTGCCCGTCGGCGCTTTGCGCGGCCACGCGCGACTCCAGCATGCTCAGCACAGTGACATCCCCCTCGCGCTTGACCACGAACCGCGTGCCCAGCGCACGCAGCGTGCCTTGAGGCGTTTGCACGACAAACGGCCGCATGCGGTCATGGGCGACCTCCACCCGTATTTCACCTTGCAACAGTTCAATGCGGCGCTGTTTGTCATCGAAGTACAGATTTGCCGAACTGATGCCGTTGAAGGCCAACACAGAACCGTCCGCCAGTTGTAAGGTTTGCCATTGGCCAGGCCCGTTGCGCACATCGGCCATCCACTGCTGCGGGTAAGGGCTGACCAGCAAGGCCGCCGCTGGAATCGCCAGGCTGCACGCCAACGCCAGCGCGCGAACGACGTTTTTGCGGCGACGCTTGTCGGGCTGGGTAAACGCTGCGCTCAACGCCGCCCGCGCCGGTGCTTTCTTGCCGCGCAGGGCCTGCATGCGGAAAATGACGGCTTCCATCCGTGCGGCCGCCGCGGCGTGATGCGGGCCTTGTTGTTTCCAGCTCTCAAACGCCAGGCGCTGGGCCTCGTTCAGTTCGCCCTCGTGCAGGCGCAGCAACCATTCGGCGGCTTGCTCTTCGATTTGATGAGGGGCGTGCGACATGCTTGATCAAGTGTCCATACTGTGGCCGCAATGCACGAGCGCCTGGATCAGGTATTTGCGCACGGTGCGCTCCGACAACTTGAGCTGCCGGGCGATTTGCTGCTGGGTCATTTCTTCAAGGTAATACAGCACGAACGCCTGGCGCGAGTATTCGTGCAGGCCTTCCAGGATAAACGCGATCTGTTCGAGGGCTTCGAGGGTAGTGTGGATCTGTTCCGGGGACTGGAACCCTTCGAGCGCGTCCACGGTGAGCGCCAGTTCCTGCAGGTAAGCCTGTTCAATCTGCCTGCGCCGCGCCTGATCGATGAGCAGGCGCCTGGCGGTGGTGCTCAAGTAAGCCCGAGGTTCGCGGATACCGGCGACGGCTTCGCGCGCGTTCAGGATGCGTGCAAACGTATCCTGCGCCAGGTCCGCTGCGTTCTGTCGGCAGCCCAGCTTGCGCCGCAGCCAGGTGAGCAGCCACCCGTGATGCTCGCTGTAGAGCTGGGCAATTTCCCTTTGGAATGGCGGTTCACCCACAGACATAAGCGTGGCTCAGGCGTTATTGAGAATAGTTTTTAATTGTGCGGCCAAGCGCGGGTTAAACGCAATAGACTCGCATTTGCATGAGCCAAACCCGGTTTTCCAGGGGCTGGGTCCGGATCGAGAAAATATTTGAAATAAACTGCATTTAAATCAAGACATTGCGGATTATTGCTGTATGATGCGGCCCACACCGAAAGTGAAGGGTGATTAGCTCAGCTGGGAGAGCATCTGCCTTACAAGCAGAGGGTCGGCGGTTCGATCCCGTCATCACCCACCATTCGCTTGATGTGTTACGCGCAGCGGTAGTTCAGTCGGTTAGAATACCGGCCTGTCACGCCGGGGGTCGCGGGTTCGAGTCCCGTCCGCTGCGCCATATTCGGTTACCTGGAACGCTGAACGCCAGGTACCACAGGAAGCCCGCTCATTGAGCGGGCTTTTTTTCGTCTGCAAACAGCGTGTTCATCATAAACACCCTGGTGTGCCGCAGAGGCGCCAGCGCAAGAAGCCGGGATTGCCATGAAAGGCGGTTGCCCAGTCTCAGGGAATCAGCAAAATCGAGCCGATATGCTTGCGCGTCGCGATGGCCTGATGGGCCAGCGAGGCGTCTTCCAGTCGATAACGGGAGAGTTCCACGGAGCCCAGCGCCCCCTCGCGGAAACGCTCGAACAACTCCGACGCCGCCCTGTCCTGATTGTTCGCATTGACATACTGCGGCGTTGAAGGCTGGACATACCGAATGCCGCGAGCCGCCAGCAAGGCAGTGTCTGCCGTGACCCCGCCCGAAGCGTTGCCAACGTGAATGAGATCGCCACCGTCGCGCAGCACGTTGATCGAAGCATCCAGCGTGTCCCGACCGACCAGGTCGTACACCACGTCGACGCCAAAACCGTCGTTTTTGGCTTTGATTCGTTTAGCCAGCTCGGGCTCGTCCGCACGCAACACGTGATCGAGCCCCCAGCCCTGGACAATGGCCGCCTTGCTCGCTGAACCGACTGTCGCGATGACGGTGGCGCCCAGCGATTTTACCCAACGCACAAGCAAGCTCCCGACGCCGCCGGATGCGCCATGCACCACGACGGTTTCTCCGGCCTGAACCGCATGAACCTGCCTGACCAACGCCCAAGCCGTCAGCCCTTTCGACAGCAGTCCGGCAGCCTGCTCAGTGGAGATGTCGTCAGGCAGTTTGATCAGTACGCTGGCATCGATCACCCGACGATCCGCGTAGGCGCCGAACGCGAAGAAGTAGGCGACGCGATCACCCACCTTCAGGTGCTTCACGCCATCGCCGATGGCCTCGACAATGCCCGCCGCCTCGACGCCCATGCCGAATGGCAGCGCAACCTTGAACGTGCCATCCCTGAACATCGTATCGACGAAATTGACCCCGATTGCTTCGTGGCGTATCAGCACCTGCCCATGGGAAGGTGGCTCCAGTTCGAACGTTTCGTGATTCAGAACGTCGGGTGTTCCTTGCTGGTAAATCCGGATGCGTTGATTCATGACGGTCTCGTAATTGGAAATTTTAAAAGCCTAAAATCGACCTTTCGAAGGTAAGCAGTGCCACGCGGAGGGATATCGGCACTGCCAATCGGATCGATGCGCTTGGGGTCTGTCAGGCGCTCTGGCCGCCATCGACGTTGAGGGTGGCGCCCGTGATGTAGGAAGCCTCGGGGCCTGCCAGGAAGGACACGGCAGCGGCGATGTCTTGCGGCTGACCGTAACGTCCGAGCGCGGTCTGGCCTGCAAGGAATGGCGCGTGATCGGCGTTCTCAGGGTTCATCTCGGTATTGATCGCCCCCGGCTGGATGACATTCACGGTAATGTTGCGAGGCCCCAGGTCGCGGGCCCAGCCGCGGCTGTAAGCCGCCACTGCGGCTTTGGTCGCCACATAGTCGGCAGCACCCGGGAACGGCACGTGGTCGGCGCCGGTCGTGCCCACGGAAATAATGCGTCCGCCGTCATTCATCAAGCTGACCGCCGCCCGTACAGCGCTCACCACACCGCCGACGTTCACAGCTTGCTGGCGGTCGAACGCTGCGATGTCGGCATCAGGGTCAGCGACGTGGCCCGTGACAAACACGCCGGCGCTGTTGATCAGAATGTCCAGGCGACCGAAGTGTTGATGAACCCGTTTGACCAGTGCAGTCACTTGCGCGGTATCGCCTTGATCGGCCTGGACGGCCAGCGCCTGCACACCGTGACGCTCGATGTCGGCAGCTACCGCTTGCGCCTGTTCAAGCGATTTTGCATAGCTGAACGCGACATGAGCGCCGTCAGCGGCCAAACGTTTTGCGATGGCGGCACCAATGCCACGAGAACCGCCGGTTACCAGTGCTACCTTGCCTTGCAGTTGCTGAGCCATGTGTGTGATCTCCACTTAGAGCCAGCCGGAATGGATGGCTTCGTTTCGGTGAGATCAATTTAAGAGATAGCGGATGCGGGATAAACCAGCTAAAAAAGACACCACTGTTCCTGTGTGCGGGATAATTGCCGCAGCCCCCCATTTGATGGATGTGTCATAACGTGGACTATTTCAGCGCAGTCAAAGCGTTTATTCAGGTTGTAGAAGCGGGCAGCTTCGTCAAGGCGGCGCAGACGATGAACCTGCCACGCAACACCGTCACCCGGCACATCCAGACGCTGGAAAATCACCTGCGGGTAAAGTTGCTGAACCGCACCACGCGACGCATTTCGCTCACCCATGATGGAACCGCTTATTACGAGCGCATGGTGCGGGTGGTCGATCAATGGCTGGAAGCCGAGTCGGATTTGGCCAGCGCCCAGGTGCGTCCCCACGGCCGATTACGCGTAGACATGGGCTCTACCATGGCGACGATGCTGGTGTTGCCTGCGCTGCCGGCATTCCAGAAGCGCTACCCCGAGCTGCAACTTGACATTGGCGTGAGCGACAGGCCCGTCGACCTATTGGGCGACCGAGTGGATTGCGTGATTCGCGGCGGTACGTTGAAAGACCCATCGTTGATCGCAAGGCGCCTGGGCAGTCTCAAGTTTGTCACGTGCGCCGCGCCGCAGTACCTCGCTGCCCATGGCACGCCGCTGCAGCCCAGCGATTTGGGTGTTGGCCACCAGATGGTGCGCTACTTTTTTGCGGGGACTAATCAGCGGCTGCCGGTGGAGTTTGTCAGAGGCAATGAGCGCATCACGGTCGATGCGCCTTACTTCGTCTCGGTAAACGACTCCAATGCGCTGCTCGCGGCTGCGCTGGCCGGCATGGGTGTCTTGCAAACGCTGCAGTTCATGGCCGAACCCCACTTCCAGTCCGGCGCGTTGGTTCAACTGCTGGAGGACTGGTCGCTGGAGCCGAATCCGATCTACATCGTCTATTCACCCAACCGCCATTTGAGTACCCGCGTGAGGGTATTCGTTGAATGGCTCGTTGAGCTGTTTGAGGCGAAGGGATTGCGCTGAGGGCTTCGTATGCGCCGCGTTCAGGTTTAACGGCCTACGCCTATTTGAGGCCCCGATCGTAAGGAGCGGCTAGACGCCATTGAGCAAGTTGATCATAGTATTCTTCGATTAGGCCAAAGCCTCTTCTCTCATCCCAGGCTCTACAAGACAACATGTCTAGCATTGCGATTACCGATCTGATTGTGCCTTGGGACGTCGACAGCATCTCGCGACCTGTTGTGGCCTTGAGTGCCACATGGGTAACAAAGGACTGGGAAAATGCGAGGCATCGGCACCGCAAAGCGCAGCTGATCTACTCCGTACGCGGAATCCTCAACTGTGAAATCGACGACGGTGTCTGGATCGTGCCGCCGCAGTGCGCCATATGGATACCGGGAGACTTGCCGCACGCGGCGCGGGGGGCGGGCGAAACGGAATGTTATTGCCTGTTCGTCGAGCCAGACGCCGCCCC
Source organism: Pseudomonas sp. SWRI18 (assembly GCF_014268345.1). Classification (NCBI taxonomy): domain Bacteria; kingdom Pseudomonadati; phylum Pseudomonadota; class Gammaproteobacteria; order Pseudomonadales; family Pseudomonadaceae; genus Pseudomonas; species Pseudomonas sp. SWRI18. The sequence continues at coordinate 18,144 of NZ_JACCQQ010000038.1, read as the reverse complement.
TGACCTTCCGAAAACCTGTTGCACGATTTCGGTATCGCCCTTGCTACGCGAGTTGCTACTGAAGGTGGCCGGTTTTCCTGAGTTATACGCGCAGGGGGGAAGGGAAGACCGGTTGATTGCTGCATTGCTCGATGAGCTGGTGGCGGCACCGGTGGAAGACTTGCATCTGCCCATGCCACGCGATCCTCGACTGCGCCGCCTCGTGGAAATGATGCTGGCCGCCCCCTCGGACAAAACCTCGAAGGCCGGTTGGGCTATTCGAATTGGCATGAGCGAGCGGAGCATGAGCCGTCTTTTGCTGCATGAAATTGGAATGAGCTTCGGGCGCTGGCGTCGGCAACTGCATGTGATCCTTGCGCTGCAACGTTTGACCAAGGGTGAAAGCGTGCAAACGGTGGCATTGGAGCTGGGATACGAAAACGCCAGCGGTTTCGTAACCATGTTCCGCAAGGCAGTGGGCAAGCCTCCGGCACGATACCTCTCGGATCGCATCAGCGGCGCAGAGCTTGCTTCAGTGCCACGCATCATGCTCACCAATGAAATCCCACCCTGACGCATCAGGCTGATCTTGGCTCTGGGTCATCGACCGTCCTCCAACGCCCGTTGTCGTTCCTTGCGGAGTCGCTGATATTTCGCAACCTCGTGCTGATGGTGAAGCCTGACTGCTCTCGAGAGCAGAGCCCTCCTCGGATGCCTGCGACTGCAGGTGTTCAAGCAACACCAAGTCTTCAACGAAACCATCAGTGCGCCAATACGACGTCACTTTGGCCTGACTGAATAACAATCTGGCCTGGTTTCGCCATCACTCCCTTCTGTGTGTGTTGTTAAATGCAACATCTGAATACAAATGAGTATTGTTGATGTTCATCATCGCAACTGCTGGGAAGTCCTGTTGGCCAATTGATTTGCGTGCAGACCCCGCTGGTTATCCTCATCTGGATGGGTCATATAAGGGTGTAGTCAGGAACGCGCCCCGCGCCGTGCTGGGCTCGGCAGTTGCGGCGGCAATTCTTATTAGCGCACAGGGCGCATTCGCCGCCGAGCCTGGGCAGATTCAAACCAAGGTCGGTGGAAAGCCTCAAGAAGAGATAGCCTTGCCAGCCATTACCGTAACGGGCCCCATGGATACGGCGACCACCGAAGGTACTGGCTCCTACACCACAGGCCAGACGTCGGCGGCGACGCATCTGCCGCTTTCGCTGCGGGAAACACCGCAGTCGGTGACGGTGATCACCCGCCAGCGCATGGACGACCAGCAATTGAATTCGGTGCAGGACGTGCTGGACAACACCACGGGCGTGTCGTCGTACCAATCCGACAGCGAACGGACGAGTTTCTATTCGCGTGGTTTCTTGATCAACAACGTTCAGTACGACGGCATACCCACCGTCGTCGGCGACATTGTCAACGGAAGCGGCATCGGCTCCCTCGATACCGCGTTCTACGATCGCGTCGAGGTCGTGCGCGGTGCCTCCGGCTTGCTGACCGGCACCGGCAATCCCTCGGCCGCCATTAATCTGGTGCGCAAACGGCCGACCCGTGAATTCTCGGCGTCCGCATCGCTTGGTGCGGGGAGCTGGGATACCCACCGGGAAATGGCCGACGTATCGACTCCGTTGACCGAGGATGGCCGTATCCGCGCCCGCATGGTCGGGACGTCCCAGGAAGGAAACTCGTACCTTGATGGCTACAAACCGCAGAGGAAGGGGTTCTACGGCATCATCGAGGCAGATCTGACACCAGACACGACGGTAAGCCTGGGCTATGACTACCAGGACAGCACGCCGAAGGGCTCCACCTGGGGAGGCATGCCGCTATGGTTCAGCGACGGCACGCAGGCGGAGTATTCACGCTCCAAGAACTACGCGCAGAAATGGAGCCATTGGGACAACACCCTCAAGACGGCGTTTGCCGAGATCGAGCACCGCTTTGACAACGGCTGGAATCTCCGGGCCGTCGCTAATCAATACCGCACGGAATTCGATGCCGAACTGCTCGGCCTGGTCGGCCGCCCCGATCGCGCCACGGGACTGGGCTCCTTTCCCAACGGGGCTCTTCCGGTGGCACTGGCGTCCGAAGGTAGCAGTCGTCAAAACACCTTCGACGTGATGGCGAGCGGCCCCTTCGAACTGCTCGGCCGCCAGCATGACTTGGTGGTGGGGGCGACGAGTTCGCGCCGCACCTCCAGCCAGGAAGCTATCGCTCCGTTCTATGCAGGCTTTACGCCGGTCAACGTCTATGCATTGAGCCCAGCCTTTCCCCGGCCCAACTTCGATGCCTTGGCTTCGATACCGACCCGCACCCTGATCAAACAGAGCGGTGTCTATAGCGCAGCCCGGTTCTCGCTGGCCGATCCTCTGAAACTCATTGTCGGCGGCCGCTTCAGCAACTACGAAATCGACGACGCCGTCGGCGCCTCGTCGTTGCACTACAAGAAGAGCAGTGAATTCACCCCGTATGCCGGCTTGATCTACGACATCGACAAGACCTATTCGGCCTACGTGAGCTACACGGGCATATTCAATCCGCAAACCGACTATCGCGACAGCAAGGGCAACGTGCTCACGCCGACAAAGGGAAAAACCAAGGAAATCGGCCTCAAAGGCGCTTACATGGACGGGCGTCTGAATGCGTCGGTGGCCTTGTTCCAGACCGAGTTGGACAACGCTGCACAGATGGTCGCAGGAACCCGTACGCCAAGTGGTGCCCAAGCCTATACGGGCTCGGATGGGACGAAGTCGCGCGGGATCGAGTTGGACTCGCAGGGCGAGCTGGCGCGTGGCTGGAACATCTATTCAGGCATCGCCCATTTCACGGCACAAGATGGCGATGGCGTCCGCTTGAATTCGCAAATACCGCGTACCACTGCCCAGCTTTCCAGCACCTACCAGTTGCCCGGAGACTGGAGCAAGTTGACGCTGGGCGGAGGCGTCAAATGGCAAAGCCGCTTCTACCAGGCGCCCAACACAGGCACCAGTTCGCTGGGTGGGGAACAAGGTTCTTATGCGCTGGTATCACTGTTGGGGCGCTACGCCGTCACGAAGCAGATTACTGCGGCAGTCAACGTCAACAATGTGCTCGACAAGAAGTATGCGTTGCAAAAGGGCGATTTTGACACCGTAGGTTATGGCGCGCCACGCAACTTGATGGTGACGCTGGACTATAGATATTGATTCCCGCAGGCGAACGCTTCACCCGCTAGAAATCCCCAAACATACAACACCCATTGATTATCGAGAAAGCTCCTATGCCCCTTCAGCCTACGCTACACCTTGCCCAAGACCCTGCCGTGAACAACCCAAACAAAGTGGCCTTGTTTTGGTTGACGACAGCCGCTGGTGCCGTACTTTTTGTCACCTTCCAGTTATTTTTCTATGTAAATGACTTTGTGAGAGCGCACGGAGCGACACCTGCGATCACGTTTGAGCCCGATGTGCTGTGGATGTTTTCCGCATTCTATGGTTCCTGGATCGTAACGGTGCTTCTCGCACTGATAGGAACCCGTAAGGCTCAGTGGTTCGTGCTGGTTCTCGGCAGCCTGCTTCTCGCCCTGAATACCCTCGGGGGAATCTCCGATGGTTTGCGCGACGGTTGGCACATTGCTTTCTCGGCCGTGTTCTTCATCACGCTGCCCGGCGTGTTCGCGATTGCGGCCACCTGGCGTCACATCAAAAACACAGGAGCCGGCCATGCTGATTAATAGTTCGGACTTCCCTTTTGTCTGGATGAACCTTGCGCAAGAACCGGGACACGATCACGAAAAGGATTTCGCTGAACTCGAGGCCAATTTGCAGCGCGGGGAGCCCTTCGTACTCTTGACCGACACCGCCCCTGCCGATGACCATGAGCACTCGCCGGGAGAAAAGAAACGTACCGCGCTCTGGATGAAAAAGCACAAGGTTGAATTGCGAAAGCTGGTTCTGGCAATGATCATGATTGAACCTAACTCGGCAAAACGTCTTGGGTTCAAAGCATTTGCGGTCGTGTTTGCCAAGTTCTGGGGCTACCCTTTACTGCTTGCTGCGTCACGTGAGCAGGCAATGGAGACGGCAAGAGAACTGCTCGCAAAGGATGGAAAGCCATCTCACTGATGGCCCATGCCGCCATCCGGCCTTCCATGAAACTCTGCCGCCGCGCATTGTCGCGGCGAGCTGCTGCCCCGTTGCTTGATCCCGTCTTCCACCACACCAGCGAGAACCCCAGGCCTACTGGCCGAGCATGACGCGACGACAGTAGATGCCTGCCATGCGCTGTCCATCCGACTTCGGCGGTGATGGAAATGTCCTTGGCTGCCTGCTCCAGCTCAAAACGTCTGCTCAAACCTGGCTGATATCCAGCAATCGAGGCCTGGCAATCGCCAGATAATCCTGCGTATCGAGCACCATCGACGCATCCAGCCGACCCGCGTTGAAGGCTATTTCGGCGTAGCCTGTGGTCAATCCCGGATCGACGATCAATTGAATTCGCTCATCGAAAACAAAAGGAGGGATGGCGCCGATCCGGCACCCGGTCAGTTCCATGGCGGTTTCGGCCTTCACCAGTTCGGCTTTTTTCCCACCCAGGGCCGCTCCGACTTTCTTCATGTCCAGCTTCTGGTCGCCCGGCAGTATCACCAGTGCATAGGGTCCGGCCTTACCCTTGAGGGAGCAAAGCATGGCCTTCGCGCCTTGGCCGGGCTCGGTGCCACGGATTTCGGCGACGCGCGCCGACTGGCCCTCGGCATTGTGCATCAACACCCGGTAGGAGGCTGAGCGGGCATCGAGCAGCGCCACGAGGCGATCGAACATGGGATGCATGGAGTTTTCCTCGGGTTTACAGGAACAGGTCGTAGGACAGTTTGCTGATCAGAATCACCAGTAATACCAGGAATAGAGCCCGGACAAAGGGCACGCCTTTATGAACCGCCAGCCAGGTGCCCGTGAGCGCGCCCAGGATGTTGAATGCCGCCATGGGGATTGCGATCAGGTAGAGCACGTTACCCGTCGGAATGAAAAATATCAGTGCCGCTACGTTGGTCGCGATGTTCACCAGCTTGGCCGATGCCGAGGCATGAAGAAAGTCGAAGGCGAAGCAGCGAATAAACAGGAAGATCAGGAAGCTGCCAGTGCCGGGACCGAACAGACCATCGTAGAAACCGATAGCGCCGCCGATGACGATCGCCAGCAGTTTTTCCTGGGTACCGATGTGCATGGGTTTATGCAGGGCGCCGAAATCTTTTTTCCAGAAGGTGTAGATCGCCATCAGAACAATCAACACCAGCACCGCCGGCCGGATCATCGACTGGGGTACGAACGACACCGTGGCGGCTCCGAAGAAGGCCATGACAAAGGCCGCGCAGGCGGCAGGGATCACAAGGCCCCAATCGATCACCACCTTGCGCACGAAGGACCGGGCCGCGAACGCGGTGCCGCAGGCGGCCGCGACCTTATTGGTCCCCAGCAGCGCCGCCGGTTGAGCGGTGGGTAGCACGTTGAATAGCGCGGGAATCTGGATCAGTCCGCCGCCGCCCACCGCCGCATCGATCAGGCCGGCGGCGAAGGCGAACACGCAAAGGATGACAATATCGACCATGAAATCAGGCTCTGACTATGTAGGGTTGATGAGGGTCCAGCGGCACCACGCGTGTCGGATCATTGACCCCGAAGACACGCAACATCCAGCGATCACGGCCGTCGTAGCGGGGTGTAAAACCATCCCGGGCGTGCAGGGTTTGCTGGTTCTTGAAGATCAGCATGTCCCCTGGTTGCAGCAGTACGTGGTGCACGACATCGGGATGATTGGCGGCGGCGGCGAACAGTTGCAGGGCAAACTGCGCATTGGTGCAGGTCGCTTCGACACTCGCTTTGTTGTAGCGGCAATACAGGCCAGCGGTTGCGCTTCTGTACAGCAAGGGGACGTTTTCCAGCACATTCCCCTGTTTGCCGAAAGAGGCCGGTCGGCGAACGGTGAAGTTCGGACGTGACAATTCCTCTTCGACGCAGGCCGGCAGAATGGCCAGCACCTCGTCAATGGCGACGATGCGCGTCGGCACGTCGAGCTCGCAGCGCAGGCCGGTCAGGGAGAGGTACTCCGGACAGGCCGACAACTGCGAGACGGGTTCGCAGGTCAAAGGCGGGTGGGGGTTGTCGACATGCATGTCCAGATCCGCGCGCGAGCCATAGGAGCTCTTTTCAGTCTCTCGCTTGTGCTTGGGCGATACATGCCGGAACACTGTGTTGTTGCTTTCACCCTCGTATGCCAGCGGGCGGGTTTGCAGCGTTTGCAGCACGGACAAAATAGCCCCGGCCAGAATCGACAAGTTCTGGATACCCGGCTCCAGGTCGTAGGGCGTGGCGGGCAGTTGCGGGTCCAGCGGCAGCCCCCTGACGATCATCGCCACTTCACGGGCCTGGGGAAAATTGCGTAGCTGCTGGATTTTCTCGGTGCTCAGGACACTTTCCAGCAACAACCCCAGGACCGGCATGTGGCGGATACCCGAGGCGCTATCGGTCACGTCCAGCGATGCCAGACCAGCCTGAAGTGTGCGTTGTTCTTCGAGCGACAGATGAATTTGCGGTATCTCCCGTCGGGTCGAAGTCACTGATTTTTTTTCCAGCCCTTCATGAGTTGCTTCATCAACACACGCTGCGGCTTTCCCGATTATTTCATCCAGCTTCGACACGTCCTTGCGCTCCTGTTTGCCCCATCCTTGTGGGTGAACGGGAAGGTTAACGGAAGGGCCTTTTTTGTGTTGCAATGCCGCGTTGTGAAAAACGCAATGAGGTGGAAAGTGGCATTGAATATGTTGGCGGAACTTGAAGCCTTCGCCACCGTGGCCCGCAAGCGCAGCTTCGTCGCCGCGGCACGGACGCTGGGACGCTCCCCCAGCGCACTGACCCGCGCCGTTCAAGCCCTGGAGGAAAGTGTAGGGCTAAAGTTGTTCAATCGCTCGTCCAATGCCGTGAGCTTGACCGAAGCGGGCGAATGCTTATTGCCCCACGCCTATAAAATGCTCGATCTGCAACGTGAGGTGGATGAAGACCTGGCCGGTCTCAGCGGCCTGGCCTCAGGCTGGATTCGTTTTTCCGCCCCCGAGTTTCTCGGACACGGGGTATTGCCCCGGTTGATCGCGCAGTACTGCCAGCGTTATCCAGACGTTAATATCGATGTGATTTTCACCGATGAGATCATCGATCCGGCCAAGAGCAAGCTGGACTTCTCGATTCGTGGCGCGTTTCCACAATCCAGCGACTTGATCGGCTTTGCGCTCTGGAATTACTCACGTTATTTGTATGCCAGCCCCGGCTATCTGGAGCGCAACGGTATACCCGACTCCATCGAGGCACTGGAGTCGCATTCGCTGATTCTGCATACGGCGCCGCGAATTCTCAAGGAGTGGAATTTTCGCAGTGAGGAGCAGGCCATCAGCTTTCGGGTTCATCCAAAATTTCGTTTCAGCTCCGGGCTGGCGGTATTCCAGGCAGCCCTGGCGGGCGTCGGGATCGCCCGCTTGGCGGATTGGATGGCGCAGCCCGAAGTAGAAGCGGGGCGCCTGCTGCGGGTTTGTCCTGAGTACAAGCTCACCTCCAGCAGCGGTGAGAGCCCACAGATGCACGCGGTGTACCCGGCCGCAAATTTGCCGCTGCGGGTGAAGGCATTGATGGAGATGATCCGTGGCTTAGGTGAAAGCCTGGAATGTAAACGCGGCTCAGCACTGCTATGAGGTTACGGGGCGTTCAATCCTGTCTTGCATGGCGCCAGTAGGGCTCGATCCGCATACGTGCGGCGGGGATACGGCTGACTACCCACGGGGTGCCGGCACATTCCGTGGGCCACTGCCGTTTGCATGAGCAGCGATATGAGCGATGCATTCAGGCACGAATAGGCAAGAGTTGTGCAGGTTCCAGCAAGCGTCGACCTGGCCAATACCTCTAACCTTTGCGACGTACCCCTCAGCTACATCCGCTTCTTCAGCGGTCGTGGCTGAACTTCAATGCCTGCAACAGGAGCCACGGATATGTCGAACATCAAACACAAAGTCGTACTGATTACCGGTGCCAGCAGTGGTATCGGCGAAGCGGCGGCCAGGCTGATCGCCGCCAAAGGTGCCCATGTGGTACTCGGTGCCCGCCGTATCGACCGTCTGGAAAATCTGGTGAGCGAGATCCAGGCTGAAGGTGGTTCGGCGAGTGCCTGTGCGCTGGACGTTACGGAGCTGGAGTCCATGCATGCGTTCGTGGCGTTCGCCAAGGCACACCATGGCAAGGTCGATGTGATCATTAACAACGCGGGCGTGATGCCCCTGTCTCCCTTGGCCTCGTTGAAGGTGAACGAATGGAACCGGATGCTGGATGTCAACGTTCGCGGGGTGCTGCACGGTATTGCCGCCGTCTTGCCCAGCATGGAGGCGCAAGGGTTCGGCCAGGTTATCAATATTTCGTCGATCGGCGGCCTCGCGGTCTCGCCGACAGCCGCGGTGTACTGCGCGACCAAATTCGCTGTCAGGGCTATCTCGGATGGCCTGCGGCAGGAAACGGACAAGATTCGGGTCACCGTGGTGTGTCCGGGAGTCGTCGAGTCTGAACTGGCCGATACGATTTCCGATGAGGTGGCGCGCGAGGCAATGAACGCCTTCCGTCGCGTGGCGCTCAACGCAGACGCCATTGCACGCGCGCTCGCCTATGCCATCGAACAGCCCGACGATGTGGATGTCAGTGAGATTGTGGTGCGTCCGACTGCCAGCCCATACTGAGTCGTCAATCTGCGCGCATGAACGGGCATGCCCCTGAAGCATCGGTATCTGTAGTGAGCGGGCTTGTCCCGCGCTGGGTGGCGAAGCCGCCCCAAACCAGGCGACCGAATTTTATCTGCAATTCGGCGTTGTCCTTATTGGGGCGGCTTCGCCACCCGGCGCGGGCCAAGCCCGCTCACTACAGGGGGGATTTGTCAGGCCCTGACGGAGGAAGGCCGTGAACACTACATTCAGGGGAATTGCCCCGAGCTGATCGATCAATATCACGGGTTTATTGTGTAACTTTCATGACCTCAACCACCGAGGCTCAAGATCCCGTCGGCAAATTTTTCTGCCGCTTCTTGGGGAACGTTGTGGCCAACGCCTTCCAGGATCTCCCGGCGATACGGCCCGGTAAAATGTCGCGCGAATGGGTCATCCTCGGCAGGTGGATCGACCGCATCGGCCCCTCCCTCCAGCACAAGTGAAGGCACAGTGATTTTTGGTTGCTCGGCAAGCCGGGATTCTATGTCTCGATAGGCCGGGTCACCTTCAACCAATCCAAAACGATGACGGTACGAGTGTGTTACCACGTCAACAAAGTCGTCGTTCTCAAACGCTGCTGCAGTCGCCTCGAACGTCTCTTGTGCGAACCCCCAAGTGGGGGACCACATGCGCCATAGCAAGTGGCAGAATTGCTTTCTGTTCGCGGTCAATCCAGCGCGACCACGGCTACCGTGAAGATAGTACTGATACCAAAGGAGATGCTCGGCTTCGGGTGAAACCGGCGCGTGCTCTGCGGCGATATTCTGAATACTGTAGCCGCCACAGCTGACCAGAGCGCTTACCCGTTCCGGCCATAGCGCGGCGACAATACAAGCCGCTCTTCCACCCCAGTCATAACCCGCAAGCACCGCTTTTTCGATGTTCAGGGCGTCGAGGAAAGCCAGCAAGTCGGCGCCTAGTGCCGCCTGCTCTCCAGAGCGCAGGGTCTGCTCATCCAGAAATTTGGTTTGGCCATAACCACGCAGGTAAGGCGTGAGGCATCGCTTTCCAGCCGCAGCCAGGATCCTGGCGACTTCATTGTAGGCATGAACGTCATAGGGGAAGCCGTGGAGCAATACGATGGGAGGGCCATCTACCGGCCCGAGCTCCAGGTAGGCAATTTCCAAAACACCGGCTTTAACAGTTTTCATCCTTGCTTCCCCATAGCGTCAGCGATTGAAGGATTAGATAAAGAAAATAAGCCTATGCTCAATAAATAGACCACCTTTTGCCGGCGCTAGGCGGCAACGCTCAGCTGGACCAAACGATATTGGCCGGCCCTCTCATGGCTATAACTGAAACTTGCTCACTTCCTGCTGAAGGCTGGTGGCGAGGTTCTTCAACCCACCGCTGGTCTTGAGCAGTTCCTGGACTGAAACGTTGTTCATTTCGGCCATTTGCGCCGAACGCTCAACGGTGCGGGCAACGTCCTGGCTGGCCGCCGTTTGCTCGCGCAGGGCGAACGAAATCTGATCGACCACGTGCAGAACCTTGTCCGAGCTGTCGCGGATCTCGATGATGGCTTGCCCTGCGGTGCCTGCTGTTTCCACGCCTTGATTCACTTCCAGAACGCCACCGCGCATGCTTTCGACGGTGTCGCGTACGCCTGCCTGGATTTTCTCGATCATGGTCGAAATCTCTTGCGTCGACTTGCCGGTGTTCTGTGCCAGCAGGCGTACCTCATCGGCCACCACGGCAAACCCGCGACCTTGTTCGCCCGCCCGGGCAGCCTCGATGGCGGCGTTGAGCGCCAGCAGATTGGTCTGATCGGCAATGCCTTGAATCACGCTGATGATCGAGGAAATCTGTTCGGAATGCTGGCCTAATCCCGCAACCTGGGTCGAAGAGTGCTGCACCGTCCTGGCAATGCCGTTCATGCTGGTCAGCGTGTTTTCGATAACCCGCGCACCGTCTTTGGATTGCTGGCCCGAACGGCTGGCGAGCTGGTGGGCTTCATCGGCATTTTCGGACACGTGATGGATGCTGACGGTCAGTTCTTCGATGGTGGCGGCCATCATCGACGCCGACGTCGATTGCTCCTGGATCGCGCTGGACAGTTGCTCCGACGCCCCGGAAATTTGTTGCACGGAGACCACCAGTTGGTTCGCGGCCTGGCTGATCTGTTGAATCATTTCACGCAGGCGCTTCTGCATGCGGTCGAACGCTTTGGGCAGCTCATCATGGCTGCTGGTGTCGATGACGGTATCGAGTTTGCCATTGGCAATCGCCGTGGCGGCATCGATCGCCAATTGCAGGCGCCGGGTGGTGCTGCGTCCCAGCGTTGTTGCCAGAATCAATGAAAGGATAGCTGCCGAAGCACCGCCCAGGAACAGGATGGTGATGGCCAGACCTTTGGAATCGGCCATTTGCTGGCTTCTTGTCACCAGAAGCGCATTTTCGTTGGCGGTTATTTCGGCCAATGTCGCGCGCATGCTGTCCATCTTGGCTTTATCGGCGCCGGAGGCAATACGGGTGTCCAGTTCGTCGTCGGGCACGTTGCGCGCCGTCAGGCTTTTGCGCAGGGCGATGATGGGCTCGATGTCTTCAGCGAGCCAGCGTTTTTGCGTGTCGCCCAACGACGCCAATCGTTGCTGTTGCGCCGGATTATCCGCCGTTAGACGTTTGAGCAAGTCCAACTGTTCTGCAAAAACTTTTTGACCGGCAATCAACGGCTCTAGAAATGCATCTTTTGAAGAGATCACGAAACCTCGCATGCCGGTTTCGATGTTGATCAACTGTTCCAGCGCCGACTGCGCGCTGCTGATGACCTTGTAGGTATGAACGTTACTGTTCGTGGCGTCTTCTACCGCTTCGAAGCCTTTATAAGCACTCCCCACCAGCAGGCCGATCAATACAACGACTACCGTGAAACTTAAATAGAGTTTCTGCGAAATGCTTAGTTTGTTGAACATAATGTTCGGTCCTGAGTCGTGCCTGATTTCGGCTTGTTGGTATTATCGAGCAATCATCCCGGCAGCCTGTTCGGTTGCTTCGGTGGTTCGTGTCGCCAGCTTGCGAACCTCGTCGGCAACCACCGCGAAGCCTCGCCCGGCCTCTCCCGCGCGCGCAGCTTCGATGGCGGCATTGAGCGCCAGAAGGTTCGTCTGACTGGCGATGCTCTGGATGGTCCCGACAATCTGCGACAGCTGGGCGATGTTGGTTTCCAGCGTGCGCTGGTGATCCACCTCCGCCGATCGCAGGGCTTGTTGTTCGTGCTGCAGATGAACGTCCACCAACGCACCTACCACGCGCAGTGGCGAGCCATGCGCGTCACGTCGCGTCTGGCCTCGAGCCCTGAACCAACGATACTCGCCGCTCTTGATCTTCAAGCGGTACTCGATGTCAAAAGGCGTTTTTCCCGACTTGTCGTTCAAGTGAGCACCGAACGCAGTGAGGCTTCGCTCTTTATCATCCGGATGCAGCCTGGATGCCCAGCTGTCCAGGACATCAGGAAACTCCTGAACCGTTTCGAAACCGAGCAGCCTTCGGAACTGAGGCGACCACCAGAAGGGGTTCTTGGGGTTCACCGGGTCTCCGGCAATCACTTCCATGTCCCACAAGCCATCGGAAAGCATCTCCCTGGCCAGTTCAAAGCGGGTGATGATGACGTCGTGTTCCAGGTCGCGTTCCAATTGGTCATGAATATCGCGCAGCGAACCCGCTACCCGGATTGGCATGCCGCGTTCATCACGCAGCGTTTCACCTTGTGCGTGAAACCAACGGTAGGTGCCATCCTTCATCGCAAGCCGGTTCTTGACCCTGTATGGCGTGTTGCCTGTTTTGTCGTTGAGATGGCGAGCAAAGGCGTCAAGGCTGGCCTGCTTGTCTTGCGGGTGAAGGCGATCGGCCCAACTGGCCAGGACATTGGGGAAGTCGCGTTCGTCATTGAACCCGAGCAGGTTGCGAAACTGTTGCGACCACCAAAAGCGGTTCTTTGGATTGACCGGGTCGCCGGCCACCACTTCCATATCCCAGAGGCCTTCGCTGGAAGCCCGATTCACCAGGTCGAACCTGATGTCATGGGCCAGCGCGCAAGCGGCTGACTCGCGCAGCAATTCACGGGCAGATTCGAGTTCGTCCTCCAGCTGGCTGATGCGCGATTGGGCTTCACGGTTCGATGATTCTAGAAAGCGCCAGGCATCAAGGACCGCCGGGGCTTCTTTGCAACCTTTGACTTCGGGTGCCTCTGCGCGCTGGATGGCGGCCAGCAGTTGCTGAAGGGCATGACGGTCACGGCGCAGGAAGGGCAATAGGGACATAGTGTGAGGGCTCAATAAGCGTTGCGGGCCTCATCCATGGCACCTTGTTACTTATATCGTCATGTTTCAAAAAAACTGTACATTTTTTCAGGCAATGCATAAGTGCGATTTATCTTGCCTGCGCGCCTTGAACTGCGCAGGTGCGTCATGACGTGGCGGAATACCCCCATGCACATTGGTTGATTGCACCTTTGGCCGCTTAAACGGTTATCTATAGCCACGCGAAGACTTCCAGGCGAGTGACCGGCAGCAGGATGCTGCGGTGCGCGCTATCCAAACTAAAAAACAGTCTGCAAGGGGAATGGCTCATGATGAAATATCCATTGCGTCCGTTGGTGTTCTGGCCAACGTTCCTGATTCTGCTGGCGGCGGTGGTCGCCAGCTACATCGACCTGAATGCCTTCCTTGCGGTGAGCAAACAGCTCAACACCTTGATCCTCACGAACTTCTCCTGGCTGTTCAGCGCCGGCTCGTTTGCCATGGTTGTGCTCACCGCTATCGTCTACTTCTCCGCGCTGGGCAAGGTGCGTATCGGCGGTGCAGACGCCCAGCCGTTGCTGAGCAAGTGGCGCTGGTTCATGGTGGCGCTGTGCACCACGCTGGCGGTGGGCGTGCTGTTCTGGACCACCGCCGAACCGCTCTATCATCTGTATGGGCCGCCGACCAGCCTGCCGATCGAGGCGGGCAGCGCGGCGGCGAAGAGCTTTGCCATGTCGACGATGTTCCTGCACTGGACCATCACGCCCTACGCCATTTATCTGGTGCCCTCGCTGGTGTTTGCGCTGGTGTTCTACAACCGTCGCAGCAACTTTTCCATCGGCGCCATGCTCGAGCCGCTGCTCGGCAGCGCGCGGGTCAAGCGCTACGCCGGGCTGATCGACACCCTGGCGATGTTCGCCCTGGTGGCCGGCATGGCGTCGTCGCTGGGTACTGGCGCGCTGACCTTGGCCGGTGGCTTGGCCCAGTACATCGGCGGTGAAACCACGCCGTTACGCCTGGCCGTCATCATTACGATCATCGTCATCACCTTTGTCGCGTCGGCCGCCAGCGGCCTGCAGAAGGGCATTGTGATGTTGTCGTCATTCAACACCTGGATCATGCTGGCCCTGGGTCTGTTCGTGCTGTTGTGCGGGCCGACCCTGTACATGTTCAGCCTCGGCGTCGAGTCGCTTGGCGTGTATCTCGACACCTTTTTCAGCCGCAGCCTGTTCACCGGCGCCGCCAGTGGCGACAGCTGGCCGCACAGCTGGACGGTGTTCTACTGGTCGGTGTGGTTTGCCTGGGCGCCGGTGAGTGCGCTGTTCCTGGGCAAGATCGGCCGTGGTTATACCGTGCGTGAATTCATCCACATCAACATGCTCTACCCGGCGCTGTTCACCGCGGTGTGGATTTGCATCTTCTCCGGCACCAGCCTGTACTTCGACGCTCTGGGCGACGGCAGCCTCAACCGCGTGCTGAACGAGCAGGGCGTGGAGCACGTGCTGTACCAGATGTTCCAGCAGTTGCCGGCCAGTGGCCTGATGATCGCATTCCTGCTGTTCGTGGCGTTCATCTCGTTTGTCACCGCGGCGGACTCCAGCACCGATGTGATCGCCAACCTGTGCAGCAAAGGCGTGACGGCCGATTCCGACCTCGACGGCAACCCGCTGTTGAAAATTATCTGGGGCCTGATCATCGGTACGGTGTCGTGGGTGATGGTCGCGTTTGTCGGGGTTGACGGGGTGAAGATGCTGTCCAATCTCGGCGGCTTGCCGGGGATGATCCTGGTATTGCTCGCCAGTACTTCGCTGATCTTCTGGCTGAAAAACCCGGCGCTGCTCGAGGTGAAAAGCCCCATGCCGGCCACTGAAACCGAGCTGGGTGGCGCCGACTCCGTGGCTGAGTTCGCCCGCTGAGCCATACAACCCGTGTGTTTCCCTCTGCGCTTTTTTCCGGCGCGTGGGAGCCGTTTGCCCGCACTGAATGCGTTTGGAGTTACCGATGGAAATCGTTACCGAGTTTGCCTATACGGTCCGCGAAATCGAGCACTGCCTGATCCCCTTGAAGGACGGCACACAGTTGGCCGCCCGCATCTGGCTGCCGGACGTCGCCGGCGCGCAGGCCTTCCCGGCGATCCTGGAATACCTGCCGTACCGCAAGCGTGACGGCACCGCCGTGCGTGATGCGCTGACTCACCCGTGGATGGCGGGGCAGGGCTATGTCTGTGTGCGCGTGGATATGCGCGGCAACGGCGAATCCGAAGGCTTGATGGCCGATGAATACCTGGCACAGGAGCAGGATGACGCCCTCGAAGTGATCGAGTGGCTGTGCCAGCAACCTTGGTGCGATGGCAACGTCGGCATGATGGGCATCTCCTGGGGCGGCTTCAACAGCCTGCAAGTCGCGGCGCGCCAGCCCGAGGCGTTGAAGGCGATCATGACCCTGTGCTCCACCGATGACCGTTTCGCCGACGACATCCACTACAAGGGCGGCAACCTGTTGATGGAGAACTTTGGTTGGGCCGCCACCATGCTCAACTTCAGCGCTGCGGTGCCCGACCCGTTGCTGGTCGGCGACGCCTGGAAAAGCCTCTGGCACCAACGCCTGGAAGCCATGCCGCTGCTCGCCGAAACCTGGCTGCAACACCAGACACGCGATGACTACTGGCACCACGGCTCGGTGTGCGAGGATTACTCGAAGATCAAGGCGGCGGTGTATGCCGTGGGCGGCTGGGGCGATGCCTACCGCAATACCGTGTCGCGCCTGATGCAAAACCTGCCCGGGCCGAAGAAGGCCATGATCGGGCCATGGATTCACAAGTACCCGCATTTCGCCGTGCCCAATCCGGCCATCGGCTTTCTGCAAGAAGCCAAACGCTGGTGGGATCACTGGCTCAAAGGCCTCGATAACGGGGTGATGGATGACGCATCCTGCACTTTTTACCTACAGGATATTCTGCCGCCGAAGGGCAGTTATGCCGAACGGCCGGGGATCTGGGTGCAGACAGCCGGCTGGCCGGACCCGCAGGTGCAATGGACCGATTTCAGCCTGGGCGAAGAGGGCCTTGAAGCCGGCGCGCAGGTCTTGAGCACACCGCGCAGCATCTGCTCGCCGCTGACCACCGGTCTGCATCAGGGTGAGTACTGCGCCATCTGGTTTGGCCCCGATGGCCCCACGGACCAGCGTCGCGATGACGCCCATTCGCTGTGCTTCGACTCCCAACCGCTGACCGAACCTTTGGCGCTGCTGGGCGATGCTCGCCTCACGCTGCGCCTGGCCAGCGACACCGCCTGCGGGCAATTGGTCGCGCGCCTGAATGCGGTGGCGCCGGATGGCCAAGTCACCCAGATCAGCTATGGCGTACTCAATCTTACGCTTCGTGAAGACCTTTCCCAGGTCACACCTGTCGTCCCGGGCGAACCGATGGACGTGCATTTAAACCTCGACCACATCGGCATGCGCATGCCCGTCGGCTATCGTTTGCGCCTGGCGCTGAGTACGGCGAGCTTCCCGCTGCTGTGGCCAAGTCGCGAGCTGACCACGCTGACCTTGCTGCCGGCCCTGCAAGCCTTGCAATTGCCGGTGTTTACCGGCGCGGCCGTCGCTTGCCCGTTCGAGGCGCCCCAATCGGCGACCCCGGCGAACCTGGAAGTGCTGCGCGCCGCCGCGCCGAAACGCACCCTGAGCGAAGACGTGGGCAGTGGCGAAGTCTGCGTGACTATCCAGGATGACCTCGGTGCGGTGCGGTTTACCGACCATGGCCTGTCGGTGGACCAGCGTTGCACCGAGCAATACCGCACCTTGCCGTGGGACCCATTGTCGACCCGTGCCGATATCGAGTGGCATTACCTTGTCGGCCGCGATGAGTGGGCCGTGGAAGTGGAAAGCCGCTTGAGTGTGCACGCCGATGCGCAGTGGTTCTACATCGAGGCGGAGCAGACCGCCTGGGAAAATGGCCAGTTGGAACACCGCCGGCAATGGAGTAAACGTGTGGCCAGGGTCGCGCTGTGAGCCGGCAACTGGCAGGATGCGTGCCACGTTGATCTCCTCGGGCCTGTTTACACACGGGCCCGTATTTGCCGATGGAAGTGCTCATGTCGCGCCGAAACGTCGATCTTCCGCCGCTCAACTGTCTGCAGACCTTCGAAGCGGCGGCCCGTCATTTGAGCTTTACCCAGGCGGCCCATGAACTGAACCTGACCCAGAGTGCGGTCAGTCGCCAGGTCAAACGCCTGGAGGAAGACCTGGCGCGTCCGCTGTTTTATCGGCTGGCCCAGGGTCTGAGCCTGACACCCGCCGGCGTGCGTTACTTTCGCACCATCCAGCGCCTGTTGCGCGAACTCGACCGTGAGTCCGCCGAGTTGCGCCGTCGCGGCGCCGATCGCCAGTTGACCCTGGCCAGCACACCCACCATCAGTTCTATCTGGCTCGCCGGCTTGTTGCCGCAGTTCCAGCGCGAACACCCGGACCTGGATATCCGCGTGCTGTGCAGTGAAAGCCCCAGCCATCTGGATGTCAGTGAATATGACCTGGGCCTGTTCTATCACTTGGATGAACTGCCGGCGCCCCACGGCCTGGAATTGTCGCCGGTGTTCGCCAGCGAGCAGGTCATCACCGTGTGCAGCCCCGGCTACCTGGCGCGCCACGGCCCGATTCGCGACGTGCAACATTTGCTGCATGCGCATACGTTGCTGATCGTGGAAGACCACTACCACGACTGGCTGACCTGGGCCGACTGGTTTGCCGGCGTCGGTGCCGACTACTACACCCCACGCCATGCGCTGCGTACCAACAGCTATCAACTGGTGATGCAATCGGCGGTAATGGGGCATGGCGTGGCGCTAGGTTGGAAGAGCCTGCTGGACGGCGAGTTTGCCGCCGGCCGCCTGCAAATGGCCCTGCCGGACGCCCTGCACAGCCAGGGGCGCCTGCACTTGATGCAGCCTTTGCACCGCAACCCGCCCGCAGCGGCGCGCAGTTTTCAGCAATGGCTGCTGGCGAGTGGGCAAGCCCCAATGCCGATCAGTTAAGCGAACGCAATGCTCAAAGCAACGAGGATTAAATGTGGGAGCAACTGTCTTGAAGGCTTTTAATTTGAATGTTATTGAAAGGCAGCAAGCATCCTACGGCCGCGTACCGTAAACGATCACT
>NZ_JACCQQ010000037.1:0-30442 GCF_014268345.1 Pseudomonas sp. SWRI18 | reverse complement strand
CGAATGCGGTGTATCAGTCAAAGAGGTATTGACTGACACACCGCATTCGCGAGCAAGCCCGCTCCCACATTTGAATGTATTTACACTTCAAGAATTAAAACAAGGACATCCCCCATGCGCGCACTCGCCGCCTTGAGCCGCTTCGTCGGCAATACCTTCGCCTACTGGGTGTTGATCTTCGCCGTCGTCGCCTTCCTGGAACCCGGCTGGTTCATCGGCCTTAAAAGCGCCATCGTTCCACTGTTGGGCCTGGTGATGTTCGGCATGGGGCTGACGCTCAAGATGGATGACTTCGCCGAGGTCGCCCGCCATCCGTGGCGCGTGGCCCTGGGCGTGGTCGCGCATTTTGTGATCATGCCCGGCGTGGCCTGGTTGCTGTGCCAGGCTTTTCACCTGCCGCCGGAAATTGCCGTCGGCGTGATCCTGGTCGGGTGCTGCCCAAGCGGCACCTCGTCCAACGTGATGACTTGGCTGGCCCGGGGCGACCTGGCGTTGTCGGTGGCCATCGCCGCGGTCACCACCCTCCTCGCCCCGCTGCTCACGCCGGCGCTGATCTGGCTGCTGGCCTCGGCCTGGCTGCCGGTGTCGTTCATGGAATTGTTCTGGTCGATCCTGCAAGTGGTGCTGTTGCCGATCGTGCTGGGCGTACTGGCGCAACGTGTGCTTGGTGACCGGGTTCGTCATGCGGTGGATGTGTTGCCGCTGGTCTCGGTGGTCAGCATCGTGATCATCGTCGCGGCGGTGGTTGCGGCGAGCCAGGCGAAGATTGCCGAGTCGGGCCTGTTGATCATGGCGGTGGTGATGCTGCACAACAGCTTCGGTTACCTGCTGGGCTATTTCACCGGCCGCGTGTTCAAGTTGCCGTTGGCGCAGCGCAAGTCGCTGGCGCTGGAAGTGGGCATGCAGAACTCAGGGCTGGGCGCCGCTCTGGCCAGTGCGCATTTTTCGCCGCTGGCGGCGGTGCCGAGTGCGTTGTTCAGCGTCTGGCACAATATCTCCGGGGCACTGCTGTCGACCTACTTCCGTCGCATGAGCGAAAAGGAAGACCGTCGCGTCTTGGAGAACACCTCGAAAACTTGATCGCCTGATCCATTTTCGGCACTCTACGCGCTTCGCGGGGACGACCTCGCGGCGCCAACGAGCGTTGAATCCGGGGACGACCCCGCCTGAAAAAGCGAGGTCATCATGTCCTGGATCATTCTGTTTTTTGCGGGTTTGTTTGAAGTCGGCTGGGCCGTTGGCCTGAAGTACACCGACGGTTTCAGCAAGCCACTGCCCACCGTCCTGACAATTGCCGCCATGGCTGTGAGCCTCGGCCTGCTGGGGTTGGCGATGAAAGAGCTGCCCCTGGGCACCGCCTACGCGATCTGGACCGGCGTGGGTGCCGTGGGCACGGTGATCGCCGGGATTGTCCTGTTCGGGGAATCCATGGCGTTGTTTCGGTTGGCGAGTGTGGCGTTGATCATTTGCGGGCTGATTGGCCTCAAGATCAGCACCTAGGCCACTACCGCCTTCGCGAGCAAGCCCGCTCCCACATTTGACTGAGTTGTTCATATGAATGCGGTCTAATGTGGGAGCTGGCTTGCCTGCGAAGAGGCCGGTAGATCCAACACAAAACTACCTGGCACTCCCCCGCAGTAACCCCACCACCTCCTGCAACCGCGCCGGTGTCGGCCCGTCCACCGGCTCACCCGCCACCAACACCACCCGTGACCAGATCCGACGCAAGAACCCCTTGTTCGGATCGCGACTGAAGAAACTCCCCCACAGCCCCTGCAACGCCATCGGAATCACCGGCACCGCCGTCTCCTCCAGAATGCGCGTCACGCCACCGCGAAACTCGTTCATCTCGCCATCGGCGGTCAACTTGCCTTCGGGGAAGATGCACACCAACTCCCCTTCCTTCAGATACTGCGCAATCCGCGTGAAGGCCTTTTCGTAGATCTGGATATCTTCATTGCGCCCGGCAATCGGAATCGCCCCCGCCGTGCGGAAGATAAAGTTGAGCACCGGCAAGCGGTAGATCTTGTAGTACATGACAAAGCGAATCGGTCGACGCACCGCGCCGCCGATCAGCAGCGCATCGACAAACGAAACGTGGTTGCACACCAGCAACGCCGCGCCCTCATCCGGAATGGCTGCAAGGTTGCGGTGTTCCACGCGGTACATGGAATGGCTGAGCAGCCAGATCATGAAACGCATGGTGAACTCGGGGACGATCCTGAAGATATAGGTGTTGACCGCGATGTTGAGCAGCGACACCACCAGGAACAACTCGGGGATCGACAGCTTGGCCACGCTCAGCAGCAGAATCGACACGATCGCCGAGACCACCATGAACAAGGCATTGAGAATGTTGTTGGCGGCGATCACGCGCGCACGCTCGTGCTCGGCGGTGCGCGACTGGATCAGCGCATACAGCGGCACGATATAAAAGCCGCCGAACACGCCCAGGCCGAGAATATCAAACAGCACCCACCACGCCTGGCCATAACCGAGCACGGCGAGCCAGTCGTTGGCCTGCACGTTCTGCGGAAAACCGCCGGAGTGCCACCACAGCAACAAGCCGAACACGGTCAGGCCGAATGAACCGAACGGCACCAGGCCGATTTCCACCTTACGCCCAGAGAGCTTTTCGCAGAGCATCGAACCCAGCGCGATACCCACCGAGAATACGGTGAGGATCAGCGTCACCACGGTTTCGTCGCCGTACAACCATTCCTTGGCGTAGGCCGGGATCTGCGTCAGGTAGATCGCACCGACAAACCAGAACCACGAGTTACCGACGATGGAGCGCGAAACGGCCGGCGTCTGCCCCAGGCCCAGGCGCAACGTGGCCCAGGATTGGCTGAAAATGTTCCAGTTCAAGCGCAACCCAGGCGTCGACGCGGCCGCCCGCGGAATGCTGCGGCTGGCCAGGTAACCCAACACCGCCACAGCGACAATCGCCACCGCCACCACCGGCGCGTAATGGGTGGCCGACATCATGATCCCGGCGCCAATGGTGCCCGCCAGGATGGCCAGGAACGTGCCCATTTCCACCAGGCCGTTGCCGCCCACCAGCTCATCGTCGTGCAGGGCCTGGGGCATGATCGAGTACTTGACCGGCCCGAACAGCGCCGAATGGGTGCCCATGGCAAACAGTGCCAGCAGCATCAATTCCAGGTGGTTGGTCAGGAAACCGGTGGCGCCCACGGCCATGATCACGATCTCGCCGATCTTGATCGCGCGGATCAAGGCGTCCTTGTTGAATTTCTCGCCAAACTGCCCGGCCAGCGCCGAGAACAGGAAGAACGGCAGGATGAACAGCAACGCGCACAGGTTGACCCAGATGGAGCGGTCGCCCTCGATACTGAGTTTGTAGAGAATGGCCAGGATCAGCGATTGCTTGAAGATGTTGTCGTTGAACGCGCCCAGCAACTGGGTGATGAAAAACGGCAGGAAGCGCCGTGTGCGCAGCAAGGTGAATTGCGAGGGGTGGCTCATCGTCCGTGTTCCTGGGTGGCCTATTTTTTTTAAAGCATTCAGGCCACGACTTTACCTAATCCCGCTTACTTATTCCCTAGTCCCGCAATACACGGAGAAACAAAAAGCTCACCTTTGTACGCGCCCTGCACGGTGCGCCTGGCGACGATCAGCCACATCAGCGCCAACGCCATCACCAGCACACTGCCGAATACGCTGAAGAACCCCAGGTGCAACAGGCTCGCCAGCTTCAACGTCGCCAGCGCATACACACCCAACGGGAAGGTAAACCCCCACCAGCCCAGGTTGAACGGGATGCCGGCGCGCAGATAACGCAGGGTGATCAGTACCGCGATAAGCATCCACCAGAGGCCGAAGCCCCACAGCGTGATGCCCGCCACCAGGCCGAGGCCGTTGGCCATTTCACCGACACCCGGCAAACCGTTGGCCGCGAAGATCGCCGGCGCATCGCCGCCCAGCAGCAACATACCGAGCGCACCCGTGCCGATCGGGCCCAGCGCCAGCCAGCTCGAGGCCGCCATATTGGCGTGGGGCAATTTGTGCAAGGCCATGCGCAGCATCAGGATGGTCAGGATGCTGAACGCCACCGGCAGAGAAAACGCCCACAGCACGTAGCTGGTGACCAGCATCACCAGTTGCGCAGGGGCGTCAGCCAGGTGCGGCGCGAGCAAGCCACCGCTGGCGGCGGCGACTTCAGCGGCAACCACCGGCAGCAGCCATACGGCCGTCATCTGGTCGATGCTATGTTCCTGGCGCGTGAACATCATGAACGGGATGAGCACCCCGCAGGCCAGCGCCATGGCCACGTCCAGCCACCACAGGGCTTGCGCCAGCGGTATCACGTCGCTGCCCCAGCGCGGCAGGCCGAACAACAGCAAGCCATTGAGGATAGTCGCAAGGCCCATGGGAATCGTGCCGAAGAACATCGAGACCGTGGAATGCCCGAAAATCCGCCGAGCCTCGTGAAAAAACATCAGCCAGCGGGCCGCGTACAACCCGCTGAACAGGACAAACAGGCCGATGGTGAACAGCCACAGCCCTTCGGCCACGGTGTACAGGCCGGGCCAATCGACGGGCAGTTGCGCCAAGGCCAGCGCCAGCACGCCGGTGCCCATGGTCGCGGCAAACCAGTTCGGGGTGAACTGGCGGATCACTTCCCGGGGCCGGGCCAGGTGACTGAAGGGTCTGTAGCTGACGGTAGTCGAGCAGGTCATGATGGTAATCCTCGTCCTCGTATGAGGGTGAGGCCATGATAGAACCTGATCGCATATCTATATAACGGGTAATATCTCTATCAATTATCTGGTTTACCTATATATCGTCAAACGCTGCCTTCGCTTTCAATCACCAGAATACGCGCCGGTCCCTGTGGATGCGCCACGTGCTCGGTGCCAATGCTGGCGTAAAAAATATCGCCGACTTGCAGCTCCGCCACCTGTTCGAAGCCATTGTCGCGATAGTGCATCTGCACCCGGCCGTCGAGCACCACGAACACTTCTTCACCGTCGTTGATGTGCCAGCGGTACGGTTGGTCCGTCCAGTGCAACCGCGTGGTAATGCCGTTCATAGTGGCAATGTCCAGCGCTTCCCAGGCACGGCTGCCGGTGAAGTCCTTGCTGCGGATGATCTTCATGCTTGAATCTCGGCCAGGCGATAGGGGCACCGATTATACCCATCAGCCGCCTGTCGTCGCCCTGGCCCGCGCCGAATCCTGCAGCAGCAGACCGATCAGGGCACCGACGGATAACAGAATGAGCACCGCGCCGTAGCCATCGGTGGTGGCGATCAGGCCGAAGCTGCGAATCAGGTTGCCCGCCAGCAGGGACGGCAAACAGAACGCCAGATAGCTCAACACATAAAACGCCGACATCAGGCCTGCGCGCTCGTGGGGCAAGGCCAGCGGCACCACGCTGCGCAAGGCACCGAGAAAACCTGCGCCAAAACCACTGCCGGCGATCAGGGTGGCGACGAAAAACAGCGGCAGGCTGGCGCTGTGTACGGCCGCGAGGATCAACGTCACCCCCAGGGCCAGCAACCCGGCGCCGAGGCGCAGCACCTTGTCGGCCGGGCGGTTGCGCAGGCTGAAAATCATCAGTGCACCGCTGAGCGTCAGCACCGCCACCAGGCCACCGCCGATCAGGTTGGAAGTCGAACCGGTCGCCGCTCGCACCAGCGAGGGTGCCAGGGACAAATAGAACCCGCCCATCGCCCACACCGCCACATCCACCGGCAGCGACAACCACAAGGCGCGGCGCGCTTGAGGCGGTACGTGCAAGGTCGGGCGCAGTGACGCCAGCGCACCGGGGATACGGCTGACGGTTTCCGGCAGGCGCCAGACATAAAGGGCCTGCAACAGCATCAGTATCAGCAAGACCCAGTAAATCAACTGGGTCGGCAACGGCGCGAACTCCACCAGCACACTGCTGCCCATCGCACCGCACGCCATACCCAGCAACGGTGCCACGCTGTTGACCAGCGGGCCTTGCTGGCGATCGGTATCGAGCAGTGCCGCACCCAATACGGCGGTGGCCATGCCAGTGGCAAACCCCTGCAGTATCCGCGCGGCGATCAGCCAGGCCACACTGCTTTCATTGATAAACAAGAGCATCGCCACCATCTCCAGAATCAGCGCGGCAAAAATCACCGGCCTGCGCCCCAGGTGGTCCGACAACGAGCCCACGGTCAGCAACGCCGCCAGCAGGCTCAAGGCATACACGCCAAAGATCAGCGTGAGCATGCCCGCAGAAAAATGCAGGCCTTCCTGATACAGGTGATACAGCGGCGTCGGCGCACTGGAGGCCGCGAGAAACGTCAGCAAGGTGATCGCAAGAAACACCAGGCTGGAACGGTGGGTAATCTGATTGGACATGGGCACGCTCCGCTAAAGCTAATATTTTGCTTTTGCGGAGTGTGCTACCCGAGAGCGCTTAAAGCAAATTCTTTGTGTTAAGGTT
Organism: Pseudomonas sp. SWRI18; assembly: GCF_014268345.1. Taxonomy (NCBI): domain Bacteria; kingdom Pseudomonadati; phylum Pseudomonadota; class Gammaproteobacteria; order Pseudomonadales; family Pseudomonadaceae; genus Pseudomonas; species Pseudomonas sp. SWRI18. The sequence continues at coordinate 24,002 of NZ_JACCQQ010000037.1, read as the reverse complement.
TTACGTATGGCAATTAAAGAAGGCCTTCGCCCGGGGGGCCGCAGTGCCCGGGTCCAGGAATCAGTGCATACCGCCACGCGTGAACTGCTGGAAGCCCATGAACGCTCCAGTGTCACCGTGCCGATGATCGCCGCGCGCGCAGGGGTGACGCCTTCGACCATTTACCGGCGCTGGGGCGACCTCTCGGCGTTGCTCGCGGACGTAGCCCTGGCACGCATGCGCCCGGACAGCGAGCCTGCCAACACCGGCAGCCTGCGCGGCGACTTGCGGGCCTGGGCCGAGCAGTACCTGGATGAAATGAGTTCGCAGCCGGGGCGCAACATGTTGCGTGACGTGCAATGCAGCGCGACGCCGGGGTATTGCGTGAGCATCCTGAGCGGGCAACTGCAGACGATTGTTGATCGCTATCCGAATGACTTGCGACCCAGCGTGGACCACCTGATCAACCTGTTGGCGGCGCCGACGGTGTTTCGCATCCTGTTCTCGACTGCGCCGCCGACGGTCGAGGAACTGCATGCACTGATCGAACTGGCCCTGAAAAACTAAAGGCCGTACGCCGATCAAACTGTGGGAGCTGGCTTGCCTGCGATGCAGACACCTCGGTACATCACCGATTTGATGCCATCGCAGGCAAGCCAGCTCCCACATTTGTTTTGTGTATCTCCAAAAAAATGGCCTCACAGGGAGGCCATTTTTATGGAGCGTCAGCGGTCAGGTACGCATACCGCGCCCGCTCACCAGCAATTTCGTGCAACCGATATACAACACCACCGTCGCCACCAGCATGAAGGTGATCGCCACGCTGATCTTGATATCCGACACCCCCAGGATGCCATAGCGGAAGGCATTGACCATGTGCAACACCGGGTTGGCCAGCGACACGGTCTGCCAGAACGGCGGCAACAGGGTGATGGAGTAGAACACCCCACCCAGGTAGGTCAGCGGCGTCAGCACGAAGGTCGGGATGATCGAGATGTCGTCGAAGTTGCGCGCGAACACCGCATTGATAAAGCCCAGCAGCGAAAAGATCGTCGCCGTCAGTACCACCACCAGAATGGTGACCCCGAGGTGATGCACTTGCAAATGGGTGAAGAACAGCGACAACAAGGTCACGATCACGCCGACCATCAGGCCACGCAGCACGCCACCCAAGGTATAGCCGATCAGGATGGTGTGCGGCGACACCGGCGACACCATCAGTTCTTCGATGGAGCGCTGGAACTTGCTGCCGAAGAAGCTTGAGACCACGTTGCCGTAGGAGTTGGTGATCACCGACATCATGATCAGGCCCGGCACGATGTACTCCATGTAGGTGAAACCACCCATGTCGCCGATCTGCCGACCGATCAGGTTACCGAAGATCACGAAGTACAAGACCATGGTGATCGCTGGCGGCAGCAGGGTCTGCGGCCAGATCCGGGTAAAGCGCTTCACTTCGCGATAGACGATGGTTTGCAGCGCGACGAGGTTGGGTTGCAGTTCGGAACTCATACCGCCACCTTCGCCAGATTTTTCTCCACCAGGGACACGAACAACTCCTCAAGGCGATTGGTTTTATTACGCAGGCTCAACACTTCGATGTTCTGGGCCGCCAACTGTGTGAACAGCGCGGTGATGCCCATGGCTTTGTCCACCTGCACTTCCAGGGTGTGGCTGTCGACCAGGCGGCTCGGGTAGCCGAGCAGCTGCGGCGCTACCGGCAGGTTGTTTTTCAGGTCGAGCAAGAAGGTCTCCACGTGCAACTGGCCCAGCAGGTTACGCATGCTGGTGTTCTCGACGATGGTGCCGTGGTCGATGATGCCGATGTTGCGGCACAGCTGCTCAGCCTCTTCCAGGTAGTGCGTGGTGAGGATGATGGTGATGCCTTTCTCGTTCAGCTCGGTGAGAAAGGTCCACATCGAGCGACGCAGCTCGATATCCACGCCGGCGGTGGGCTCGTCGAGGATCAGCAGGCGCGGTTCGTGCACCAGCGCGCGGGCGATCATCAGGCGGCGCTTCATGCCACCGGACAACGAACGCGAGGGCACATCACGCTTGTCCCACAGGCCCAGCTGGGTCAGGTATTGCTCGGCGCGTTCCTTGGCGACTTTCATCGGGATGCCGTAGTAGCCGGCCTGGGTCACGACGATGTCGAAGGTCTTTTCAAACTGGTTGAAGTTGAATTCCTGGGGCACCACGCCGATGGAGCGCTTGAGCGCCGCCGGGGATTTGTCCAGGTCATGGCCGAAGATATTCACCGTGCCGCTGGTCTTGTTGACCAGGGTCGAGAGGATACCGATGGTGGTGGATTTGCCGGCGCCGTTGGGGCCGAGCAAGGCGAAGAAGTCACCTTCGGCAACGTCCAGATCGATACCACTCAGGGCCTGGAAACCGTTGCCGTAGGTTTTGGTTAGCTGCCGGATGGACAGAGCGGAACTCATATCGGATTACGCACCAAAGAAGGGAATAGAAAGAGTAGATGAGGGCGAACCGCAGGTAGTTCAACCTGCGGTGCATGGCGGGCATGGTGCTTGCCCGCGCGGCACAAGTACAGTCACCTGCATTAATAGTCAGTATCAGGTCAACGCGGTCATGACGGCTTTGCGGTAGGCCGCACGTTGTTGCAGGCGCTGGTACCAGGCCTCCAGATGGGGCATTGCAGGCCGTTCGATGGGCATTTCAAACCAGGCGTAGATAAAACAGCCCAGCGGGATATCGCCCATGCCGAACGCTTGGCCGGACAGGTAAGGCTGCTCGGCGAGGGCCTGGTCGACCATGGTGAGCGCATCGATACAGGCTTGGCGCCCGGCATTGATACTGTCCCAGTTCTGCTTGTCGGCCGGTGTGCGCAGGATGCCCCAGAACACCGCCTTGAACGGATCGGCGAGCGTGGACGTGGTCCAGTCCATCCATTTTTCGGCACTGGCCCGGGCTTGCAGGTCGTTCGGGTAAAAGTCCGACGCCTGCCTGGCGCACAGATAACGCACGATGGTGTTGGATTCCCACAGCACGAAGTCGCCGTCTTCGATCATCGGCACTCGACCGTTGGGGTTCAGTGCTCGGTATTGCGGTGTGTCGACCACACCAAAGGCCCCGCCCGCATCAATGGCTTGATAGTCCAGACCGAGTTCCTCGGCGCACCACAGCACCTTCCTGACATTTGATGAATTTTTACGACCCCAGATCTTCAGCATGACCGCGCCTTTAGTGTTGGTGAACATGGCTGGATGACCGCAGCAGCATACGCCGGTTTACCTGTGGCTTGAATCGGTTCGCAACGCCGCATCAACGCTGACTGACGGGTCACTTGAATACCTGCAGGTTCCAAGTGGTTTCCCGGCGAACTCCACCACCACGGGGTGGTCACTATCGATGAAGCGGCCGGGATGCAAGTATGCGTCCGTGGCGCACATCACCCCGATTCAGCCCAATGTCGGTGCCTGCTGCCAGGTGCTTGCAGTACAACTTGTAACACCCTGATCACCCCGCTTGTTCGGATGCCGACTAAGCTCCCTGGTGGTTTCGCCCCTGGTTTCACGGAGGATTGAATATGCTGTTGTTGTGGATACTGGTTCTGGTGGTCGGCATCGCCTACCTCGCACACCGCCGCGTCGCGCCCCTGCCCGCCCTGGGCGTGGTCGCCGTCTACCTGCTGGCGATGGGGGCCTGGAGCCACGCACCGGGTTGGCTGCTGCTGGTTTTCTGGGTGCTGATCGCACTGGTCGCCGCGCCGTTGCTGCTGCCTGATCTACGCCGCCAATACTTCACCAGGCCGCTGTTCAGCTGGTTCCAGAAAGTCCTGCCGCCGATGTCCGAGACCGAGCGCGATGCCATCGACGCCGGCACCGTATGGTGGGACGGCGAACTGTTCAGCGGTCGCCCCGACTGGGACAAACTGCTGGCCTACCCCAAGGTGCAGCTGACCGAAGAGGAACAGGCCTTCATCGACGGCCCTACCGAAGAACTCTGCGCCATGGTCAGCGACTGGGAGATCGGCCAGGCCATGGACCTGCCGCCCGCCGCCTGGGAGCACATCAAGACCCACGGTTTCTTTGCCCTGATCATTCCCAAGGAATATGGCGGCAAGGGTTTCTCCGCCTATGCCCACTCCCAGGTCGCGATGAAACTCGCTACCCGCAGCGGTGACCTGGCGTCCACTGTGATGGTGCCCAACTCACTGGGCCCGGCCGAACTGCTGCTGCACTACGGCACCGACGAACAACGCAACCACTACCTGCCGCGCCTGGCGCGCGGCGATGACATCCCGTGCTTCGCATTGACCGGCCCGCTGGCGGGTTCCGATGCGGGCGCGATGCCCGATACCGGCGTGATCTGCAAAGGCGAATGGGAAGGCAAGGAAACCCTCGGCCTGCGTTTGAATTGGGAAAAACGCTATATCACCCTCGGCCCGGTCGCGACCCTGCTGGGGCTGGCGTTCAAGGCCTACGACCCGGACCACCTACTGGGTGAAGAGGAAGACCTGGGCATCAGCCTGGCACTGATTCCGACCGACACCCCCGGCGTGGAAATCGGCCGCCGCCACCTGCCTCTCGGCGCCGCTTTCATGAACGGTCCCAATTCCGGCAAGGATGTGTTCATTCCGCTGCAATACCTGATCGGCGGCCAGGAGATGCTCGGCAAAGGCTGGATGATGTTGATGAACTGCCTGTCGGTGGGCCGTTCGATTTCCCTGCCCGCCGTGGGCACTGGCGCGGCCAAGTTCACCAGCCTGGTCACCGGCCAATACGCCCAGGTGCGCGAACAGTTCAACGTGCCACTGTCCGCCTTCGAGGGTATCCAGGAAGCCCTGGCGCGCATCGGCGGCAACGCCTGGCTGATGGACAGCGCGCGCATGCTCACCGCCAATGCCGTGGACCTGGGGGAAAAACCTTCGGTGCTGTCGGCGATCCTCAAGTACCACCTCACCGAACGTGGCCGCGAGTGCATCAGCCACGCCATGGACGTGCACGGTGGCAAGGGCATCATCATGGGCCCGAACAACTACCTGGGCCGCAGTTGGCAAGGCGCGCCGATCTTCATCACGGTGGAAGGCGCGAACATCCTCTCGCGCAACCTGATGATCTTCGGCCAGGGTGCCATTCGTTGCCATCCGTTCGTGCTCAAGGAAATGGCCCTGGCCGGTCGCGAAGACCACGACCAGGCGCTCAAGGAATTCGATGGCCTGTTGATGCAGCATATCGGTTTCGCCGTAAGCAACGCCGCCAGCACCCTGGTGCTGAACCTTGGCGTGGGTCGCTTCGAGAAAGCCCCGGGCAACCGCTTGAGCCAGGGCTACTTCCGCGCGCTCAACCGCCAGGCTGCCGCCTTTGCGCTGTTGGCCGACCTGAGCATGATGCTGCTGGGTGGCGAGTTGAAGCGCCGCGAACGCCTGTCGGCACGCCTGGGCGATGTGCTGAGCCATATGTACCTGGCGTCGGCGGCACTCAAGCGTTATCACGACCTCGATTCGCCGGACCACCTGGAACCGCTGTTCGCCTGGGCCATGGAAGAAAGCCTCGGTCAATCGGAACGTGCGCTGGATGAATTGCTGAGCAACTTCCCGAATAAAGTCCTGGGCTGCCTGTTGCGGGTCATCGTGTTCCCGTTCGGCCGTCGCCACACCGGGCCGTCCGATGCGCTGGATGCCGAAGTGGCCGCAGTGATCGGCCGCGCCAAAGGCGACCCGACCCTGGAAGAGTTGCTGGCCGGCTGCTACCGCCCGCAATCGGCGCAAGATCCGGTTGGCGCCTTGCAACAGGCCTACGACCTGCTCGGCGCCAGCCATCCTCTGCAGAAGAAACTGCACGCCGCACTCAAGAGCGGCCAAGTCAAACCGACTGCCGGGGAGCACGCCATCGATGCCGCGCTGCATGCCGGGGTGCTGCAACCGGCCGAGGCGCAGACCCTGCGTGAGGCCGAAGCTGCACGGCGCAAGGTTATTGATGTGGACGATTTCAGCAAGGAAGAGCTGGCCCAGGCTGAGGGTAAAGTCCGCTGAGTCGAGCGGTCATATAAATACGGGCGCGAGAGCTATATACTCTCGCGCCCGTTTTTGCTTTAGAGGACTTATCTCGTGTCCAACGTCGTTGCCGATCATCTCGTCTTGCTCGACCACTTGCGCAGCATCCTGGTTGCCGTCGGCGAAGCCGAACAGGTACCCGAGGAAAGCCACACCCTGTTCCTGGAGCGCTTCGACGAATTGCGCGCCCTGCTGCCGATCGATCCGATCGAAAGCCAATACCTGGGCCAGGACATCATGAGCCAGGTCATCCTGCGCTACCCGCAAATTGCCCACCTGGTGCCGCGCGACCTGCTGTGGTTCTTTGGCGGTGACTGCCTGCACTTCATGCCGGACGAAGAACTGGACCTGTACCAGGCCCTGGAAGAGCGCCGCCATGAGGCCGAGCTGAACGACGAACCGTTCGACTGGAACCAGGAAAAGCAGCTGCTGGCGATGCCGCAAGACCAGAGCAAGCACTGATACCTGTGGGAGCCAGCTCCCACACACCTACCGACGGCGCAGTGTCGGTTCTTTCGCCATGCACTCCACCAGATAATCAATAAACACCCGCAACTTCGGCGGCAAATAGCGCGTGGGCGAATGCAGCAACCACGCCTCGCCATGGTAGGACGCAATAAAGTCCCACGCCGGTAGCACTTGCACCAACCGCCCCGCCTCCAACGCATGACGCGCCGTGAAATACGGCAAGCTACCAATGCCCACATGCTGCAACACCGCGTCCAGCCGCACCCCGGTGTGGTTTGCCGCATACCGCCCGCGCACAGCTACTGTCACCGACTTGCCGGCCTGACGGAATTTCCAGCGCGAGTCGCCGGGTGTTTCCCCCAGGTAGATGCAACTGTGCTCCAGCAGATCATGGGGATGGTCCGGCGTACCATGCTCGGCCAGATATTCCGGCGTTGCACACAGCAGATGCTCGATGGGCAACAACTGCCGGCCAACCAACCCCGGCGGCGGGCTGTCGGTGATTCGGATACTCAGGTCGACATTGCCATCGATCAGGTCCACCTGCCGATCCTCAAGGATCAACTGCACATCCACCTTGGGATAGCGCCGCAGGAACTCCGGCATATGCGGGTGCACCACGAACCGCCCCACCGCCTTGGGCACGCTGACCCGCACCAGCCCTTCGGCTTCATGGGTGAACTGGCCGCTGATCTCCATCACCGAGCGCGCCGCGTTGATCATTTCCCGGCAACGCGTGAACACCTCTTCACCGCCTTCGCTCAAGCGCAACTTGCGCGTCGTGCGCTGCAGCAAACGCATCGCCAGGGCTTTTTCCAGGCGCGAGATACTGCGGCTCACCGAGGAAGGCGAAGCGCCCATCTGCCGGGCGGCTTCAGAGAAACTGCCGGCTTCCACCACCTTGACGAAAATCGCCATCTCGCCCAGCAGTGGTAACGGTAGATTGATGCTCATGGTGCACAGGTCCATTGGTAGATGGGTGGATTATCGCCCATTCACGCACAACTTATACTGCCCGCAGACCCCTGATGCGGATGTACATAATGACCGAACGCCTGTTTTTCACCCACGACCACCTGACGGCAGAGCTTGAGGTGCTGAGTTGCAGCCCTCACGAGCAGCAGTTTGCGGTCATCCTGCAGTCGACGATTTTCCATCCGCAGGGCGGCGGGCAACCCTTCGACACCGGTTGGCTCGGTGCAAGCACCGTGCTGCGCGTCGTCCAGGAAGCCGACCGAGTGGTGCACTACGTTGACCGGCCATTGGCGCCGGGCCTGGTCACCGCGCAGGTCGATGAACAGCGCCGCGCGTTGCACACCCGGCTGCATTCGGCCGGCCATTTGATCGGCAACGCCGGCGAGTCCCTGGGTTGGATGCCGATCAAGGCCCATCACTGGCCAGGCGAAGGCAAGATCACCTTTATCCGTGGCGAGGCGGCGCAAGCCATGGAGGCCGAGGCGCTCCAGCAACAGCTCGACCAATGGATCGCTGCGGACTATCCACGCCATATGAACCTGGAAGACGGCACCCGCGAAGTCGGCTTCGGCCAACTGCCCGCGTATGCCTGCGGTGGTACTCATGTGCAGAGATTGGGCGAGCTGGGCCGGGTGACCATCCTGGCGCTGTCGGAGAAAAAAGGCGCGCTGTCGGTGCGCTATCGCTGCGATTGAGGCGATGAACCAGCAGCTGCGGGAAGACGGCTTCTGCGGTGAAGACGCCAGCCCATCAGTACCATTGCAACACTGAGCGCGGTGATCAGGCCGACCCACATCCCTTGCGGCCCCCAGCCCAGTCCCAAGCCCAACCAAACACCCAGGGGCATGCCGATTCCCCAGTAAGACGCCACCGCGATCATCATCGGCAGCCGGGTGTCTTGCAGCCCTCGCAGCGCCCCGGATGCGAGCATTTGCAAGCCATCAGGCAGTTGCAACAGTGCGGCATACAGCAAAAGCGTCGAAGCCAGCGCGATGACCGCGACATCTTGGGTGTACAACTGTGCGATCGCCCCATGGGCAAACAGCAAAACGCTCGCAGAAAGCAGTTGAGTCATACAGACAATCACGTAACCCGCACTCGCAGCGCGCCGAATACCCGTGCGATCTCCAAGCCCAAGCGCGTGCCCTACTCGAACAGTCGTCGCTTCGGCCACTGCCACCGGAACCATGAAACAGACCTGCGCCACGTTGACGGCAATCTGATGCGCCGCAAGGGACACCGCGCCTAATTGACCGATCAATAACGTAGTCGCAATAAACAGGCCGCCTTGCATCAGTATCGCAACGCCTATTGGCAATCCGACACTCAACAAACCACGTAATTGCGCCAAGTTTGGCCACTCAAAATACTCAAACAGACGCAGGTGCGTAAACCGGGTCGTGCTGCACAAATAGAACGCAAAGAGGATCGCTTGCAGCCACATCATGCTTGCCGACGCGATGCCCAGTCCTTGCGCGCCCAGTTCAGGAAACCCCCATCTACCGTGGGTCAAGCCATACCCCAGCGGCACCAGCACGCACAACCCGCCGAAGCCGAACACCATGGTCGGGCGCATCCAACGCATGCCCTCACTCAAATAGCGCATGCAAAAAAACAGGGTCAGGGCTGGGCTTCCCCAGCGCACTGCGGACAGGAACGCTTGCGTCTGCGGTATGACATCAGCGGCAATACCGGCTGCCTCAAGCCAGTACCGGGCCAGGCTGAGAAACAGGAACATCAGCCCGCCCATTCCCAGCGCCAGCCACAGCGCCTGGCGGAATACGGCGCCTATTTCGGACTCCCGCCCCGCGCCTGACAACTTCGCCACCTGGGCAGTCAGCGCGATCAACGTGCCGATGGGCACCAGCATCGGCAACCACAAGAGCGCAGTGCCCAAGGTCACCGCCGCGAGAGTGACCGTGCCGTGATGGCCGGCAATGACATTGTCGACCAGGGCAATCAGCCCCACCGACACATGCCCCACCAATAGCGGTAACGCCAACCTGGCCGTGGCATTGATTTCCTGAAAATTCGCACGGTTAAACGGACTACGATTGGCGGACATAAAAACCAGATTTCCTTGAAGCGCTAAGAGGCGTGCATTTATCAATGCCCCTCATGCACCCGACAAGTCAGAGGTTTCCGATTGCACGCAAGGAAATATCCCTTAAAGCTTAATCGCGCCTGCCCCGCACCACTGCAGGGCTTATTGCGCACCGCCATCGAAACCGTCAGGCGCTGTCCAAGGCAGGGCATTGACCGAAAACCCACGGCGTCACGTTGTTCTTTTGAAATTGGCAGCTAGCCTCTTTTGCACCGGACGCATTCTTATCGACGTAGGATATTTCACTCATTCAACGCTCCCTACCCTCTCCTGTGCGGTGTTAATGTGTGAAATTGTTTCTGACATTTCGATCAGAAATTTTCCAACTCACTTGCAAAGGAATGCGTCTCTCCATGCACTTTCCACTCAAGCACCTGGCTACCGCCATCCTGCTCGCGGCGAGCCTTTCGGCCATCACCAGCCCCGCTTCCGCCAATATCACCCCGGACCAGAGCACGGCAATCCTCAAGCAATTCAACGAAAGCTCCGTCACCGATTTTCGCGGTTTTCTCGGCGCCTTGGTCGAGGGTGACCTAGGCAAGACCAACGATGTCGGCCCGGCAATCAGTGCCTTCCTCGCCGACAAAGCCCTGAGCGCCGAACAACAGAACGAGATCAATCGCCTACTGGGCATCTATACCCGAGTGAAGTACGGCAAGGCGGCCACCGACACCCTGCGCGAGTTGGTGGAGATCCCGACGTTTAACGTCGACGGCGTGCCGCAGTACAAGAATCCGGAATTCATCAAGATCGCCGGCAAAATCCAGGCGCTGGCAAAGGCCTTCAACCTGAATTTCCGCAACATTGATAACCGTGTGTACGAAATCACCCTGGAAGGCAGCGGCGACGAAGTGGTCGGTATCCACGCCCATGCTGACGTGGTGCCGGTGACGCCGGAGAACTGGGTGCTGAAAGATGGCACCAAGCTCGATCCGTTCAAGGTCACGCTGATCGGCGATCGCATGTATGGCCGTGGTACCGAAGATGACAAGAACGGCATCGTGGTGGCCATGTATGCCATGAAGGTGATCAAGGAAGAAAAGCTGCCGCTGGCGCGCAATTTCAAGCTGCTGGTGGACACCACCGAAGAAACCTCCGGCGACGCGATTCCCTATTACTTCGAAAAGAACCCGACACCGCAATACAACCTTGCGCTGGATGGCGGCTACCCGGTGGTGATTGCCGAAAAAGGCTACGGCACAGTGATGGCCACCTTCCCGCGGCGCCAGGGTGAAGGCAAAGGCGCACAAATCATCTCGATGACTGGCGGCATGGCGACCAATCAGATTCCTTCGGCGTCGGTGGCTACGTTTGTGAGCGACCAGCCTGCGCAGTTGGCCGCCAGCCTTCAAAAAGCCGGCATCGAATACGCCAAGCGCAACGGTGGCGATTTCGAAGTTGTGGCTAAAGTCGACGGCAAAGACGTCAAGCTGACCGTCACCGGCGTGTCCGCACACTCGTCGGAACCCGAATCCGGGGTGAACCCGGTCGCGCGCATGCTGGAGCTGATCCACAGCGTCGACGGCAAGATCGCCCTCAAGCACAACCACATCACCGACGCCGCGCGTTATGCGTCCGACAATTGGGGCCTGGATTACCTGGGCGGTAAACTGGGCGTGGGCTTCTCCGATGCGTTCATGGGGCCACTGACCACCTCGTTGACCTTTGTCGGCCTGGATGACAAAGCCTTCAAGCTGGCGGTGAACCTGCGCGTGCCGAAGGGCAAGTCGCCGGAGAAACTGAAAGCCGAAATTGCCGACAAGCTGAGCGCCTGGGACAAGCAATCCAAGGTCAACGTGGACTTCACCTACTCCGTGGCCGAGCCGATGTACCGCAACCCGGAAGGTGAATGGGTCAAGGCCCTGTTGGCGGTGGCCAGCGAGAACCTGGGCATGGAACATAAGTTTGGCACGTCGGCCGGCGCAACTTCGGTGCACGAACTGCCCAACGGCGTGCAATTCGGCCTGGCGCGGCCGGAAGTGAAATACACCGGGCACACCGACAACGAGTTCAAGACGGTCGACCAGTTTCTGCTGGACTTGCAGATCGTGACTGAAATGATGGGACGCATCGGGCAGCTGCCGAAGCTCTGATTTTCAGCTCGCATAAATCGCACGCAAACAAAAACGCCGATCATCTCTGATCGGCGTTTTTGTTGAATATGGAACGGGAAACGAGGCATGCATCAATTCCTATCGCCTGACTAAGTAGCCTTCAATGCAGCCTACCCTCCGCAAACCCACGGTTTACTTGCCCAGAATGTTTTTCAACGCAGCGGTATGGCCGGCCGGGTCGTTTACACTGGACATCACTTCGATGACGGTGATCTTCTGATCGTTCATCGTCATCAACGAGGCCACCAGCAGTTTCAGGCCGTTGAAATCGTCAGTGCCATCCAGGCGGTACACCTTCAAGCCGTTCACTTGAATGGTCTTCTCGCCAGTCATGCGAAAGTTGGGTGACGCTGCCTGCTGCTTTTCCTTCACGGTATCCACTGCAAGACGAAACGCAGCGTCCGGAGCGGTGCCCACGGTCGGCGCCGGGCCTTCGGTAACGATGATGGCCCGCTCGCTTTTCGGATCGAAGTACATCGTGCCGCCGTTCTCGCTGTTCAAGGTACGGGCCTCGACACCTTTGAGCACGAACTTCAGCTTGCCGTCTACCAGGGACACCGATTGCGTGTCCGATGCCGCCGTAGCGGTTTGTTCAGGCTGGGCAGCAACGGCCATGGTGGCCGCGCCGCTCAAGGCTATAAGCACGCACAAGGAACGGGTCCAGCCCAACAGCAAATGCTTCGACATTGATAGCGCCTTTGTTTTCAGGCCGTCGAATACCGACGGCCTGTCGTGCGAACAGCCTAGCTCACTTGCTTGCTCACTTGCCCAGGATGTTGTTCACAGCCGCAGCGTGCCGCTTATATTTGCGGTCAGCCAGGAGCGCCCGCGCTTCATCACGCAAGGTGCGTGCATCACGCAGATCGATCTCAGAATAGGTGCCCAGGGAGATGCGCTTTTGCGCGCGGAGCCAGTAGTAGCGCAGATGCCACGATTACCGGCACCACCCGCGTTCCTTGGCCTCGACTGGCCTCAAAAACGCTGGCTGTCGGTGGATGTCCGTGGCTTTGGCTGGAATGAAAAAAGGAGCCGAAGCTCCTCTTTTCAACGATCTACAGACGCCAATGGAAGTCTGTAGATTAATATTTGGAGCGGGAAACGAGACTCGAACTCGCGACCCCGACCTTGGCAAGGTCGTGCTCTACCAACTGAGCTATTCCCGCAAATGGCGTCCCCTAGGGGACTCGAACCCCTGTTACCGCCGTGAAAGGGCGGTGTCCTAGGCCACTAGACGAAGGGGACACGCTACTGGAACACATGGTGTGTATCCCAGTGCCCAAGGATTAAATCCGAAGATTATGCCCTGGTTTCACTCAGTGCCGCCCGAGAGCCACACTGCTTAAACTTGGAGCGGGAAACGAGACTCGAACTCGCGACCCCGACCTTGGCAAGGTCGTGCTCTACCAACTGAGCTATTCCCGCATATTGGCGTCCCCTAGGGGACTCGAACCCCTGTTACCGCCGTGAAAGGGCGGTGTCCTAGGCCACTAGACGAAGGGGACACACGTACAACATTCACTCCCTACCGCGTTTCGCTGTGTGCTTTACGCTGTAAGTGGCGCGCATTCTATGGATGGATTGAAAGGTCGTCAACCCCCAAGGATAAATTTATTTAAATCAATGACTTCGCCCCGCTTTGCGGGCTTGCGAGGCGATTGTGCCTGTCCGGGTCTTGACGCCTATATTCTGGCACCCGACAAGACGCTATAGTTCGCTGCGGCAAATGATGGCAATGTGCATCCATCCGAGAGATCCGACTATATAGAAGCAAACTACCTGGGCAACTGGTCGATCTGTTCTATCCGCCGGGTCGCCCAGTCACTACACTCCACACTGTAAACCCTATAAAGAGGTCGCACCGGTGACACCACTCATGATCACCCTGCTGGTAATAGCCGGGATCGCAATACTGATCGCCATTGGCTATATGAACCACGTGGTGGAAAACAACAAGCTGGAAAAGAAGCGCACCGAGATCGAGCTCAACGATCGCCTGCGCCGTTGCGGTGAAATCACCGAGACCTTCCCTGGCCAGTTGATGACCCCGGGGCTCAAGCTGTTGCTGACCCGCCTTGAGCTCAACGTCAATCAGCGCCTGTTGAACCTCAACAAGAACAGTGCACCGATCAAGGCCCGCATCACCGAGCTGAATGCGCTGGCGGCCCAGGGTGAATCGATCCCGGTGAACAACCCGCCCGCCCCGATCCAGACCGAAGCCAAGGCCAAGGACGTGCGCTTCCTGCTCGAAGCCTTGCATGGCCAGGTCACCCGTGCCGCCCAGGACGGTTTCCTGCCGGCCAACGAGGCCAAGCACTGGATCAAGGAAATCCGCCATATCCTGGTGTTGCTGCATATCGAGTTCTTCAACAATCTCGGCCAGCATGCCCTGCAACAAGGTCAGCCAGGCCAGGCGCGCCTGGCCTTCGAACGCGGCGCGCAGTACCTGCGCAAACAACCGGAGCCCGTTCTCTACAGCGCACAGCTGCAGCAGCTGGAAGCCCAACTGGCCCGCGCCAACTCCACGGTGCTGGCCAACAGCAAGCAGACCGCCGAGGAAGTCAACGAACTGAACGAGGGCATGAAGGAAGTCGAAGCCGACGCCGAATGGAAAAAGAAAGTCATCTACGATTGATGCAATGGGCGGGCGGTGTCGACGATTCGACGAGCCCGCCCATTGCAAGTGCCATCAGTTTGGATCTATCCCTCCGCCCGTTACTCGCGTAAAAAAGTGCCCCTACTCCCACGAAGTCAGAGGCCCGCCATGCCTGTCGCCATCATTGCTGGACAACCGCTGCACTACCTCGACCAGGGTTCCGGCCCCGTCGTCCTGCTGGGCTCGAGCTACCTGTGGGACAGTGGCATGTGGGCACCGCAGATCGAAGCCCTGTCGCAGCAGTACCGCGTGATCGTTCCAGAGTTGTGGGGGCATGGCGAATCAGGTCCGCTGCCCACGCAAACCCGCTCCCTCGATGACCTTGCGCGCCAGGCCCTGGTGCTGCTGGATCAGTTGGACATCGCGCAGGTCAACCTGGTTGGCCTGTCGGTGGGCGGCATGTGGGGCGCGCGCCTGGCATTGATGGCGCCCGAACGGGTCAACAGCCTGGTGCTGATGGACACTTACCTGGGCGCCGAGCCCGAGGCCACGCGCCAGTACTATTTCTCGCTGTTCAAGATGATCGAGGATGCCGGCGCCATTCCCGAGCCGTTGCTGGATGTGGTCGCGCCGATCTTCTTCCGCCCGGATATCGATCGCGAATCGGCGCTGTATCAGGATTTCCGCCAGGCCCTGCAGAACTTTTCCCGCGATCGCCTGGTACACAGCGTGGTGCCGTTGGGGCGGCTGATCTTCAGTCGAGAGGATGTGCTGGACCAACTGCCGCGCCTGGACGCCGACACCACGCTGGTGATGTGCGGTGATCAGGACAAACCACGCCCGCCGGCCGAATCCCGGGAAATGGCGGACTTGATCGGGTGCAGCCTGATCCAGGTCCCGCAAGCTGGCCATATCAGCGCACTGGAAAACCCCGACTTCGTCAACGAAGCGCTGCTGACCTTCCTCGCCAACAACGCCTGACCGCCCTGCCCTGGGATCGCTGCGTACGCGCGGCGATCACAGCCGGAAGTGCCCCACCATGCCCTTGAGTTCCGCCCCCAACTGCGCCAGTTGAATACTCGACGCCGCGTTGCCTTGCATGCTCAGCGCCGACTGATCGGCACTGGCGCGGATACTGGTGACGCTGCGGTTGATCTCCTCGGCCACTGAGCTTTGCTCCTCGGCCGCCGCCGCAATCTGCTGGTTCATCTGCTGGATCAACGACACCGCCGCCGCAATGCTGCCCAGGGCACTTTCGGTTTCCAGTGCATCGCTCACCGCCAGTTTCACCAGCTCGCCGCTTTGCTGGATCTGCTGCACCGAGGACTGCGCCGCACTGCGCAAGGTAGCGACCAGACGCTCGATTTCTTCGGTCGATTGCTGGGTGCGCTTGGCCAGGGCGCGCACCTCATCGGCCACCACCGCAAAGCCGCGGCCTTGTTCGCCGGCACGGGCCGCTTCGATGGCCGCGTTGAGGGCCAGCAGGTTGGTCTGTTCGGCCACGCTTTTGATCACGCTCAACACGGTGCCGATATGCTGGATCTCTGCGCTCAGGCTCTCGATGCTGGCGCTGGCCTGGGTGCTGGAGGAGGCCAGCAATTCGATGCGCTGCAAACTCTGGCGCACCACCTGCTGGCCGCTGTCGACTTTGTCGTCCGCCGTCTGCGCTGCTTGCGCGGCCTCTTCGGCGTTACGCGCCACGTCGTGCACGGTGGCGGTCATCTGGTTCATCGCCGTGGCAACCTGTTCGGTTTCTTCTTTCTGGTTGCTGACTTCGGCATTGGTCTGCTCGGTGACGCTGGACAGTGACTGCGCCGAACTGGCCAATTGCTCGATGCCGGCCTGCAGCCCGCTGACCATCTGGCTCAGGCCATTGCCCATCTGCTGCATCGCCTGCATCAATTGGCCGATTTCATCGCGGCGGCTGACGTCCATGCGCCCGCTCAAGTCGCCGGCGGCGATCTGCCGGGCCACGGCAATCACACTGCGCAGCGGCGCGACAATCAATCGGGTAATCAACCATGCCGCAATCAAACCCACCAGCAGCGCCAGGGCAGAAGAACCGATGATCAGCAGCGCGCTTTTCTTCAACTGTGCCTGCATCGACTGGTCTTCGGCGTCGTACGCCAGGTTGACCCGGCTGACGACCTGGTCGGCACGCTCATGCAGTTGTTTGTAGACGAGTTTTTCCTGCGCCAGCAGGTCGGTGTACTCGCCCAGCTTTTCGCTGAATGCGGCGATATGCCCGGAGACTTCGTTGAGCACGGTCTGGTAGCCCGAGTCCTTGACCGTGGTTTTCAGTTGTTCGACCTGGGCCAGGGCTTGATCGGCCTGCTCGATCTTGCCCTGCGCGGCGTCTTCGTCGCTCACCTTGCGGCTCTGGTCCAGACGGACATGGGCCTCGTTCATGGCTTGCAACATCAGGCGTGAGACCTGGCTGATCTGCCCTGCCTGCTCGATGAATTCGGCGCCCTCCTTGCCTTGGCTTTCCTTCAAGCCGTAGGCGCCGTCATCGGCCAGCCCGGCCTGCAAGACGTCGAGGTTATTGGCGACGCTGGACACTGACCAACTGGCCATTTCCAGCGCCAGGTCCTTGGTCTGGGTCAGTTCGACGAACTCATCGAACGCCTTGCGGTAGGCGGCCAGGGCGAGTTCGACATCGGTCATCACCGGCCCGTTGGCCGCCGACTGGGCCTTGAGGCTGGCCGCGAGGGCAGCCAGGGCATCGACACTTTCATGCAGGGCATCGACGGCCTTGGGGTCGGCATGCAGCGCATAGTCCTGTTCGATCAGGCGCACCTTGAGCAAGCCACTGTTGAGCGATGACATGGCCTTGAGCCCCTCGAACCGTTGCCCGACGGTTTGCAGGGACCACACGCCGATGGCCGCGATCAGGGCCGTCAACAGCAGCACCAGGGTAAAACCCAGGCCCAGTTTTTTTGCCATACCGAGGTTGGCGAATTGTCGTTGCACGCCCGAAATCATTGCCTTGTATCCTCTCGCAATGGCAGAAGCCATCAAGCCCGGTTTACATAGGCCAGATTCGCAACCACAGGGCATCGAACACAAGTCGCCGGCGCCACAATAATGGCAAAAAGCTACACACTCGTCGTTTTCAGGATGGTCGAGGTCGATCTGGCGGGCCCCATTGCGCGGAACAACGCCAAGGCCCGTTGATCGCCGGCGTACGCCACATTGATGCGCAGCCACTCACTGGGTTCGCCCGTCGGATTGAACAGCGCGCCCGGCGACAACAAAACCCCGAGCCGCCGCGCGCACGCTTGCAGCCGCGAACGATCCGCCACCCCTGGCCGCGCCCACAGGAACATGCCGCCGGCGGGGGCGACAAACACGTCCCACTCTTCATCCTCCAGCACCTGCAACGTCGCCGCCATTTGCGTATTCAGCCGCTTGCGCAGGCGCTGCACCCACTTGCGGTAGGTGCCGTTGGCCAGCAGCGTCGCCACCACCGCCTCGGCAAACCGCGAGGTGCCGAACCCGGTCAAGGTCTTGAGGCTGGCCAATTGCGCAATGATCGCCGTGCTCGCACTCAGGTAGCCCACGCGCAGGGCAGAGCTCAGGGTCTTGGAAAAGCTCGCGACGTAGATCACCCGGTCATCGTGGGGTAATGCCGAAAGCCGCGTGCAGCTGGCGTGTTGCAAGTCGCCGAACACATCCTCTTCAATGATCAGGAAGTTTTCGCGCCGCGCCAGCGCCAGCACATGCTCGGCCACGGTACGGCACAGGCTCGAGCCCGTGGGGTTGTGATACAGGCTGTTGATGAACAGACACTTGGGGCGATGGCGCTGCAACAGGGCTTCGAGCGCCGCAATGTCCGGGCCGCCGCGGGTGCGCGGCACTTGCAACAGGTGTACGCCATGGAAGGCCAGTTGCCGGTAGAGGTTGCCGTACCCCGGCGTTTCCACCACCACGCAGTCGCCGGGCTTGAGTAATGTGCGTATCAGCAAGTCCTGGGCATGGCTGGCGCCTGCGGTCGTGAGGATACGATCAAGGTCGGTGGCGATATGGGCCTGGGTCAGGCGCTTGAGCAGTTGCTCGCGCAGCGCAGGCAAGCCCAAGGGTGTGCTGTAGTTGAACAGGCCGGCGGTGTCGGTACGGCTGACTTCGCGAATCGCGTAGCTGATGTCATCGCTTTCACGCCAGGCATCCGGCAACCAACCGCAGCCCAGTTTCAGCTCACCCAACGGATTGTCGACGAACGCTCCCCAATCCCGCTCCGCGCCTTCGTACCACTGGCCTTCCTGCGGCGGCGGCGGCTCGGCCACCCAGAAACCCGAGCCGTGCTTGGACACCAGCAAACCCTGGGCGACCATCCGCTCGAACGCCTCGATCACGCTGGACTGGCTCAGCAGGTTGTCGAGAGCCACCTGCCGGATGGACGGCAAGCGGGTGCCGGGCCTCGCGCCACTGTTGCGAATCCATTGCGCCACCGCGCTGATGATTTGCTGCACCACCGGTACAAGGGCTTGTCGATCGATCCCTAAATCCATGCGCCACTCACTTCAACTGTTTGTTATTCAACCCTCAACAGTTAAGCACAGAAGCCCCCGGCAACCGGTCGCCAAGTTTTATTAAAGTATTGATTTTATTGAGTTATTTACCTAGTGATACACATTCCGACAAAGCGCACTGCCAGCCATGGAAACGCCCCACAGCCCTGCCAAACCTTTTCGAATGAAGGGCGACGCGAGGTCCTAGATCGCCGTTGCGCCACCGTCCACCGCCAAGGCCTGGCCAGTGGTGAATGCCGCGCCATCGCTGCACAGATACAGCACCGCGCTGGCGATTTCCTCGACCTTGCCGATGCGCCCGACCGGGTGCATGGCGGCGGCAAAATCGGCTTTGCGCGGATCGGCTTCATAGGCGCGCCGGAACATATCGGTATCGATCACGGCCGGGCACACCGCATTGACGCGGATTTTCTTTTTCGCATATTCGATGGCTGCCGATTTGGTCAGGCCGATCACCGCATGCTTGGACGCTGCATAAATGCTCATCTTCGGCGCCGCGCCCAAACCCGCGACCGACGCGGTGTTGACGATGGCCCCGCCGCCCTGGGCCAGCAGCAGCGGCAACTGGTACTTCATGCACAACCACACGCCCTTGACGTTGACGCCCATGATCGCGTCGAACTCATCCAGGCTGCCGTCGGCCAGCTTGCCTTTCTCGATCTCGATCCCGGCATTATTGAAGGCGTAGTCCAGGCGGCCATAGGCGTCGACAGTCTGAGCCATCAACTGCTGCACATCGGCCTCAAGCGTGACGTTGCAGCGTACAAACAGCGCTTCGCCGCCGGCCTGCCGGATCAGGGCAACGGTGCCCTCGCCGCCCGCCGCATCCAGGTCCGCGACCACCACTTTCAGGCCTTCGGCGGCGAACGCCAGCGCGGTCGCGCGGCCAATACCGGCAGCGGCGCCGGTCACCAGGGCAACCTGGCCGGAAAACGTCATGCTCATAAGGATGTCCTGTGGGAAATGTAACCGGGGGCCGAGTCTAGCCAACGCCACGCCGCACATGTCAGCACTATCAGAAGGCCGGTTATGGCTGCATGGATCGCAGTGATAAGGCACACGGGCTGACTATCAGCAACACCTATCGGCCAGCATTCGCGCCGTCGGTGAACCTTGCCCCTGAAGCGTTCAGGGTCTATCACTTCAGATTCATTTCCAGAAGAGTCCCTGCCATGACCGCCCAGACCAACCGCCAATTCCTCCTCGCCAAGCGCCCGGTCGGCGCGGCCACCCGGGAAACCTTCACTTACCAGGAAGTCCCGGTGGGCACGCCCCAGGACGGCCAGGTGCTGGTGCGCAATGAATACCTGTCCCTCGATCCGGCCATGCGCGGCTGGATGAATGAAGGCAAGTCTTACATTCCGCCGGTCGGCATTGGGGAAGTGATGCGTGCGCTGGGCGTGGGGAAAGTGATCGCGTCGAACAACCCGAAATTCGCGGTCGGTGACTACGTCAATGGCGCCTTGGGCGTTCAGGACTACTTCGTAGGCGAGCCGCGTAGTTTCTACAAGGTCGACCCTGCACTGGCGCCGTTACCGCGCTACTTGTCTGCCCTGGGCATGACCGGCATGACCGCTTATTTCGCGCTGCTGGAGACCGGCGCGCCCAAGGCCGGTGAAACCGTGGTGATCTCCGGCGCGGCCGGCGCCGTGGGCAGCATTGCCGGGCAGATCGCCAAGATCAAAGGCTGCCGCGTGGTCGGTATTGCCGGCGGCGCCGACAAGTGCAAGTTCCTGGTGGACGAGCTGGGCTTTGATGCCGCCATCGACTACAAAAGCGAAGACGTACCCGCCGCTCTCAAGCGCGAGTGCCCCAAGGGCGTGGATGTGTATTTCGACAACGTCGGCGGCGACATTCTGGACGCGGTGCTCAGCCGCCTGGCACTGAAGGCCCGCGTGGTGATTTGCGGCGCCATCAGCCAGTACAACAACAAGGAGGCGGTGAAGGGGCCGGCCAACTATCTGTCACTGCTGGTCAACCGCGCGCGCATGGAGGGGTTTGTGGTGATGGATCACGCCGCCAACTTCGCCGCCGCCGGCCAGGAAATGGCCGGCTGGATGGCGCAGGGCAAGCTCAAGAGCAAGGAAGATATCGTCGAGGGGCTGGAGACATTCCCGGAAACGCTGATGAAGCTGTTCAATGGCGAGAACTTTGGGAAGTTGGTGCTGAAGGTCAGCTGACACGACATAGATCTAAGTGTGGGAGCAAGCCCGCTCCCACATTTTTACAGCGTACACCTTAGATTTCAGGCGATTTCGGCGACTACAGCCGCCAACGCCGCTGCCGGATCTGCCGCCTGGCTGATCGGACGACCGATCACCAGGTAATCCGAGCCCGCGTCCAGTGCCTGGCGTGGGGTCAGGATGCGGCGCTGGTCATCCAGCGCGCTGCCCGCCGGGCGGATGCCCGGGGTCACCAGTTGCAGCGATGGATGCGCGGTTTTCAGCGCCTGGGCTTCCAGCGCCGAGCACACCAGGCCATCGAGGCCGGCTTTTTGCGCCAGGGCGGCGAGGCGCAATACTTGCTCCTGGGGCTCGATGTCCAGGCCGATACCGGCCAAGTCTTCACGCTCCATGCTGGTCAGCACGGTCACGCCGATCAGCAACGGCTTGGGACCGCTGCGCTGTTCCAGCACTTCACGGCACGCGGTCATCATGCGCAGGCCGCCGGAGCAGTGCACGTTAACCATCCACACGCCCATTTCGGCGGCGGCCTTGACCGCCATGGCGGTGGTGTTGGGGATATCGTGGAATTTCAGGTCGAGGAACACCTCGAAGCCTTTGTCACGCAGGGTGCCGACGATTCCCGCGGCGCAACTGGTGAACAGTTCCTTGCCGACCTTGACCCGGCAAAGCGTGGGGTCCAACTGGTCAGCCAGCTTCAGTGCGGCGTCACGGGTGGGGTAATCCAGGGCGACGATGATAGGCGTCTGGCAGACGGACATTGGCGTGGGCTCTCAGGCAAGTCGAAATCGGCGCGAATTGTAGCGCAAGCAGCGCCGTTGCGGGATCCGATGATCGGTAAATACTGACCAGGCGCCGTCCGGCGGTCCGCTCAGGCAATTGTTTCAGAGCTGATACATTCACGACATGCCCACAACACGCACCACACCTAGGCTCCCCGCACGACCCACCCGCCAGCACTTCCAGCCATGGGGCTGGGCGCCTATGCTGACCGCAACCCCACGGCAGACGATCGCATCATGCAAACCCCTCCCCTCTCTTTGAACGACGCGCAAAAAGGCGCAGTGATCGCCGATGACAAGCGCTGGAACACCCGTGCGCTGATCGTCGACGACGATGTGCCGATCCGCGAATTGTTGATCGACTACCTGGCACGCTTCGGCATCCTGGCCACCGGCGTTACCGACGGCACCACGATGCGCAAGGCCATGCAGGCCGAAACCTTCGACGTGGTCGTGCTTGACCTGATGCTGCCGGGCGAAGACGGCCTGTCGCTGTGCCGCTGGCTGCGCGCGGAGTCGGACATCCCGATCCTGATGCTCACCGCCCGCTGCGAACCCACCGACCGCATCATCGGCCTGGAGCTGGGTGCCGACGACTACATGTCCAAGCCATTCGAGCCCCGTGAGCTGGTCGCGCGGATCCAGACGATCCTGCGCCGCGTGCGCGATGACCGCAGTGAACAGCGTGCCAATATCCGCTTCGACAACTGGCGGCTCAACAGCGTGCTGCGCCAGCTGGTGGCCGACAGTGGCCTGGTGGTGCCGTTGTCCAACGCCGAGTTCCGGCTGCTGTGGGTGTTTATCGAACGCCCGCGCCGGGTGCTGAGCCGCGAGCAATTGCTGGATGCCGCCCGTGGCCGCTCCATCGAAGCCTTCGATCGCAGCATCGACCTGCTGGTGTCGCGCCTGCGGCAAAAACTCGGTGACGACCCCAAGGCACCGCAGTTGATCAAGACCGTGCGCGGCGAAGGCTACCTGTTCGACGCCAGGGATATTGGCTGATGCGCAACGCGTTCAACACGCTGTTCGGGCGGCTGTTCGGTGTGTTGCTGGTGGCGATCGTGCTGGCCCATGTGTTGGCATTCATCTGGTTTCACCATTACGGCCCACCGCCGCCACCCCAGGAAGCCTATGTGGAACAGCCTGACGGGTCCATGGCAGCCCAGCCCAAGGCACATCGCCGCCCCTGGTTCGGTGGCCCGCTGGTGCCGCTGACGTTTCAGTTCATCTCGCTGATCATCGCTGCGTGGTACGGCGCCAAGCTGCTGAGCCGGCCGATCCAGCGCCTCAGTGAAGCCGCCGAGCGCTTGAGCCTGGACCTGGACAGCCCGCCCCTCGACGAGTCCGGGCCGCGCGAGGCCCAGCGGGCGGCGTCGACCTTCAACCTGATGCAACGGCGCATTCGCGAGCAAGTCAGCCAACGCGCGCGCATGCTCGGCGCAGTGTCCCATGACCTGCGCACCCCCCTGTCACGCCTCAAGCTGCGCCTGGAACAGATCGAAGACACCCGGCTGCAAGGCCAGATGCGCCAGGACCTGGACGACATGATCGGTATGCTCGATGCCACTCTGAGCTACCTGCACGAACAACGCACCAGCGAAACCCGGCATTGGCTGGATGTGCAGGCGCTGGTGGAGTCGATGAGCGAAAACGCCCAGGACCAGGGCTGCGATGTGCAATTTTCCGGCAGCTGCGCGCCGCTGCAAGTGCAACCGATGGCGTTGCGTTCATGCCTTAACAACCTGATCGACAACGCCTTGCGCTATGCCGGCACGGCGCGCATCGAACTGGTGGACAGCCGCGAGGCGCTGGTCATCCGCGTGATCGACCATGGCCCCGGCATCGCCGCCGACAAGCGTGAAGCGGTGTTCGAGCCGTTCTACCGGCTGGAAGGTTCACGCAACCGCAACTCCGGTGGAGTGGGCCTGGGCATGACGATTTCCAAGGACGCGGCCGAACGCCTCGGCGGTCGGTTGGACCTTGAGGAAACGCCAGGGGGTGGCTTGACGGCGGTCATGTGGCTGCCGCGTAGCTAATGGATCGACACTGCCCCATGTGTGCTGGCTTGCCTGCGATGGCGGAGTGTCAGCTTTCAAACGGCTAGCTGACAGGCCCCCATCGCAGCATGGGTATCTACACAACTTTCAGTTGACCAATCTCCCTGTGGGAGCTGTCGAGCCCCAGCGAGGCTGCGAAAGCGGCGGCACTGCTGGCATTTTGGTCGCCTGACCCACCGCTTTCGCAGCCTCGCTA
>NZ_JACCQQ010000036.1:0-33097 GCF_014268345.1 Pseudomonas sp. SWRI18 | reverse complement strand
CAGGCTTGAATCCGTGGGTAACCCGGCAGGACGCCGGGTTAGCCGTCCTGGGCCAAGGATGGCCCATGACGGCGGCCCACGGATTCAAGCCGGAGTGAGGGCACACCGAGCCCAAGCGAGGTGCCGAGTGGTGGGGCAAGAGCCTTTTGGTTACTTTTGGGCTCTTTCCAAAAGTGACCCGCCGTAAGGGCGGAACCAATAGCCGCCGTTACCCAAATAACGGATATGTACACGGGTCAACCCCAACAGCCTGGTCGGCCCAAAGGCCGCCACGGCAACAAACTGTTTTGTGATCTGCCCAAGATAGCCTACTTGGCCGCCGACACCCGCCACACCGTATTCCCCACATCATCCGCCACCAGCAAGCCCCCCTGCTGATCAATCACCACACCCACCGGCCGGCCCATGGCCTTTTCATCCTTATCGAGAAACCCGGTCAGCACATCCACCGGCTGCCCCTTCGGTTTTCCACCTTCAAACGGCACGAAGATCACCTTATAACCACTGTGCGGCTTGCGATTCCACGAGCCATGCTGCCCGATAAACGCGCCCTGGGTGAACGGCGCCGGGAGTTTGCTGCCTTCGGCAAAGGTCAGGCCCAACGAAGCGGTGTGCGGGCCGACCGCGTAGTCCGGCGCAATCGCCTTGGCTACCAGGTCCAGGTTCTGCGGCGTGACGCGCACATCCACATGCTGGCCGTAATAACTGAACGGCCAGCCATAGAAGCCGCCATCCTTGACCGAGGTGATGTAGTCAGGCACCAGGTCGCTGCCGATCTCGTCACGCTCGTTCACCGCCGTCCACAGTTTGCCGCTCTTTGGTTCCCACGCCATGCCGTTCGGGTTGCGCAGGCCGGAGGCGAAGAGGCGGTGCTGGCCGCTGGCGCGATCCACTTCCCAGATCGCCGCCCGGCCCTGTTCCGCGTCAAGCCCGTTTTCGCCGACATTGCTGTTGGAGCCCACGCTCACGTACAGCTTGCTACCGTCCTTGCTGGCCACCACGTTTTTGGTCCAGTGGTGGTTCAGCGGGCCGCCCGGCAGGTCGACGACTGTCGTGCCGGCGTCCTTGATCGCGGTTTCACCCGGTTGATAGGCGAAGCGCAGCAGCTTGTCCGAGTCGGCCACGTACAGGTCGTTGCCGACCAGCGTCATGCCAAAGGGGGAATTGAGATTTTCCAGGAACACGCTACGTGTCTCCGCGACGCCGTCGTGGTCGGCGTCACGCAGCAGCGTGATACGGTTCGGGCTTGGCACGCCGGCGCCGGCACGGCCCATGACTTTCTCCATGACCCAGCCCCGGATCCCTTTGGCGTCGTCCGGTTTGGGCGGCGCGTTGGTTTCCGCCACCAGCACATCGCCGTTGGGCAGCACATACAGCCAGCGCGGATGGTCCAGGCCTTCGGCGAACGCCGCCACCTGGGTGCCGGCGGCGGCTGTCGGCTTCACGCCCTCGGGCCAGCCGATGGCCGGGGCGATATTGACGGTGGGGATCAGGGTTTTGTTCGGTTCGGGCAACTGGGGCGACGGCCCGGTACCGTCGGAGACCTGAAGGGTGGAGCTTTCACCGCAGGCCGCGAGGCTGCCGGCGACCATGATGAGTAGGGCGAGTCTTGTTTTGTGCATGGTGTACTCCTTGATACCTGTAAGGGTAGAGGAGGGCGACGGTGCGATGGTTCAAGTGCACCACCAGCTTTAATTGACGCTCCACCCCCAACCCACTAACCTTCGCGGCTTGTTCCAGGTGCTCTGTGGCGTGCGCGTCGACAGAGTGAAACAGGGAAGCCGGTGAGCGAGCGCACTTGTACACAGTGCTGCCGCGATCCCGGCGCTGCCCCCGCAACGGTAAATGAGTCAAGACGCTGCCTTTATTGCCACTGTATCCGTGTGATATGGGAAGGCGCAGCGTTGGCCTGCTGTGCATGCAGCGGCCACTCATGAGCCCGGAGACCGGCCTGAAACATCCAACAGCATCACGGTGGGCGATGCTTGGCTGTCTGTTTTTTGTTTTTTCCTGCCCGCCGTTTTTGTCCAGCCCCAACGGAGAGCTGCCATGACCGATTCCCCCGACCGCGACGAACGCCACCTGGCGCGCATGCTGCGTAAAAAAGCCGTGATCGACGAACGCATCGCCAATTCCCCCAACGAGTGCGGCTTGCTCCTGGTGCTGACCGGCAACGGCAAAGGCAAGAGCAGCTCCGCGTTCGGCATGCTCGCCCGGGCCATGGGCCACGGTATGCAGTGCGGCGTGGTGCAGTTCATCAAGGGACGCCACAGCACGGGCGAAGAATTGTTCTTCCGCCGTTTCCCCGAGCAGGTGCGTTTCCACGTCATGGGTGAAGGCTTCACCTGGGAAACCCAGGACCGCCAGCGCGACATCGCCGCCGCCGAAGCGGCCTGGGCGGTGTCCCGCGCGATGCTGCAAGACCCGAGCATTGGCATGGTGGTGCTGGACGAACTCAACATCGCCCTCAAGCACGGCTACCTCGACCTGGACCAAGTGCTCGGCGACCTGCAAGCCCGGCCGCCGATGCAGCACGTGGTGGTCACCGGCCGTGGCGCCAAGCCTGAGTTGATCGAGATGGGCGACACCGTCACCGAAATGGGCATGCTCAAGCACGCGTTCCAGGCCGGCATCAAGGCACAGAAGGGCGTCGAACTTTGAATCAGCCCCGTCATTGCCCGGCCGTATTGATCGCCGCACCGGCGTCCGGCCAGGGCAAAACCACCGTCACCGCCGCGCTCGCCCGTTTGCACCGCAACCTGGGGCGCAAGGTACGCGTGTTCAAATGCGGCCCGGACTTCCTCGACCCGATGATCCACGAACGCGCCAGCGGTGCGCCGGTGTATCAATTGGACATGTGGATGGTGGGCGAGCAGGAAAGCCGTCGTTTGCTGTGGGAAGCCGCCGGTGAGGCGGACCTGATCCTGATCGAAGGCGTGATGGGCCTGTTTGACGGCACACCTTCCAGTGCCGACCTGGCGCGCCACTTCGGCGTGCCGGTATTGGGCGTGATAGACGGCACGGCCATGGCCCAGACCTTCGGCGCGTTGGCGCTGGGCCTGGCGCGCTATCAGCCGGATCTGCCGTTCGCCGGCGTGCTGGCCAACCGCGTCGGCACCCTGCGCCATGCGCAATTGCTGGAAGGCAGCCTCACCGAGGGCCTGCGTTGGTACGGCGCGCTGTCCCGCGAAACCGGTATTGAATTGCCTAGCCGTCACCTGGGCCTGGTGCAAGCCAGCGAACTGAATGACCTCGATGTACGCCTGGACGCCGCCGCCCAGGCGTTGGGCAGCAGTTGCGAAGTGGCCTTGCCGCCGCCGGTAACCTTCGCTGCGCCACAGGTGGTCAATGCTGAGCCGCTGCTCAATGGCGTGCGTATCGCCGTGGCCCGTGACGAAGCCTTCGCCTTCACCTACGGCGCCAGTCTTGACCTGCTGCGGGCAATGGGCGCCGAGTTGAGTTTCTTTTCTCCGATCCATGACCACGCCTTGCCCGACGCCGACAGCCTCTATCTACCCGGCGGTTACCCGGAGCTGCATCACCAGGCCCTGTCGGCAAACACGCCGATGCTCGACGCGATCCGCGCTCACCACGCGGCCGGTAAACCCTTGCTCGCCGAATGCGGCGGCATGCTCTATCTGCTCGACTCGCTCACCGATGTCGACGGCACCCGCGCCGAACTGCTCGGTCTGTTGCAGGGCGATGCGGTGATGCAGAAGAAGCTGGCGGCGTTGGCGTTGCAAAGTGTGGAGCTGCCGGAAGGCACGTTGCGTGGCCATACCTATCACCATTCCCTGACCAGCACTGAATGCCAGCCGATTGCCCGTGGCCTGAGCCCCAATGGCGGGCGCGGGGCCGAGGCTGTTTACCGACAAGGGCGGATGACGGCTTCCTACGTGCACTTTTACTTTCCATCCAATCCATCGGCGGTGGCTGCATTATTTGCGCCGGATCTTGAGACCGCTATCGCAGGCAAGCCAGCTCCCACATCGGCAGCGTTCGCAGATCAAAATGTGGGGGCGGCGGTGCGACGATTCGACTTGCTCGCGAAGAGGCCATGACTGACAACGCCTTCCCCCAGGCCGACCGCGACGCCGTCTACCGCGCCATCGCCGAACGCCGCGACATGCGCCACTTCAGCGGCGGCACGGTGGCTCCCGAATTGCTGCACCGCCTGCTCCAGGCCGCGCACCAGGCACCCAGCGTGGGCCTGATGCAGCCCTGGCGTTTTATCCGTATCAGCGACCGCCAACTGCGCGGGCAAATCCAGCAACTGGTGGAAGAAGAACGCATCCGCACCGCCGAAGCCCTGGGCGAGCGTTCCGATGCGTTCATGAAACTCAAGGTCGAGGGCATCCACGACTGCGCCGAAGTGCTGGTGGCCGCGTTGATGGACGATCGCGAGCGGCACATTTTCGGCCGTCGTACCTTGCCGGAAATGGACATGGCCTCGCTGTCCTGTGCAATTCAGAATCTGTGGCTGGCGGCCCGCGTCGAAGGGCTGGGCATGGGCTGGGTCTCGCTGTTCGAGCCACAAGCGCTCGCCGACCTGCTGGGTTTGCCGCCTGGCGCAAAACCCCTGGCCGTGCTGTGCCTGGGCCCGGTGACCGAGTTCTACCCGGCGCCGATGTTGCAGCTCGAAGGCTGGACCGAACCCCGGCCGCTGAGTGACATGTTGTATGAGAATGTGTGGGGAGTGAGTCAATGAGTGTGGCCTTGCTGTGTGTGGCTGCAGTGGCGCTGGATGCGCTGCTGGGCGAGCCCAGGCGCTGGCATCCGCTGGTGGCGTTCGGCAATTTCGCCGGGCGCATCGAGCAACGTTTCAACAGCGGTGGCCGCGGTTGGCGCAGCCATGGCGTGACCGCGTGGTTTATTGCCGTGGTGCCGCTGACCTTGCTGGCCACGGCGTTGTCGTGGGCGCCCTATATCGGCTGGGTCCTGGAGATCCTGACGTTGTACCTCGCCCTTGGCATGCGCAGCCTGGGCGAGCATGTACTCCCGGTGGCCCAGGCCCTGCGCAGCGATGACCTGGAAGAGGCGCGCACGCGCGTGAGCTATCTGGTCAGCCGCCAGACCAATGAGTTGGACCCTACCGAAGTCGCCCGCGCGGCCACCGAATCGGTGCTGGAAAACGGCAGCGATGCGGTGTTCGCCGCGCTGTTCTGGTTTGTGGTCGCCGGCGTGCCGGGCGTGGTGCTGTACCGCCTGAGCAACACCCTCGACGCCATGTGGGGCTATCGCAACGAACGCTTTGAGCGCTTCGGTTGGGCGGCCGCAAAAATCGACGATGTGCTGAACTATATTCCCGCACGCCTGGTGGCATTGACCTACGCCGTGCTGGGCAAGACGCGCCTGGCGCTGCGTTGCTGGCGCACCCAGGGGCCGACCTGGGACAGCCCCAATGCGGGGCCGGTGATGGCCGCCGGTGCGGGAGCCTTGAGCGTTGAGCTGGGTGGTCCGGCGATCTATCACGGCGAAGTGCACCAGCGCCCGCAGTTGGGCGAAGGTCCGGCGGCGGATGCCGATTCGATTGAGCGGGGCTGGCAACTGGTGCAGCGCGGCGTATGGTTGTGGCTGCTGATCCTGTGCGTGGGGGCGCAATACTATGCTTGAACACGGTGGCCGGCTGCGCAAGGCAGCGATTCAGTACGGGATAGCCGAGGCCGACTGGCTGGACCTGTCCAGCGGCCTCGCGCCCTGGCCCTGGCCGATCCCCGAGATCCCCCTGCGGGCCTGGGCGCGCCTGCCGGAAACCGACGACGGCCTGGAGCAGACCGCAAGCGCCTATTACGGCGCCGCGCATTTATTGCCGGTGCCTGGTTCCCAGGCGGCCATCCAGTTGCTGCCACGCCTGCGCCGCTCCGGCAAGGTCGGCGTCCTCTCGCCGTGCTATGCCGAACACGCCGAGGCCTGGCGCCGAGCCGGTTACGTGGTGCGCGAAGTGCAAGAGCAGGAAGTTGATTTCTTTCTCGATGTGCTCGACGTGCTGGTGGTGGTCAACCCCAACAATCCCACCGGCTTGAGCCTGGCTCCCCAGCGTTTGCTGGACTGGCACTCGCGGCTGGCCCAGCGCGGCGGCTGGTTGGTGGTGGACGAAGCGTTCATGGACGTGACCCCCGAACTGAGCCTTGCGGGCCAGGCGCATCAGGTCGGCCTGATTGTGTTGCGCTCGTTCGGTAAATTCTTCGGCCTGGCCGGCGTGCGGCTGGGCTTTGTATTGGCCGAGCGCAAGCTGCTCAAGTTGCTGGCCGAACAGGTCGGCCCTTGGGCGGTCAGCGGGCCCACGCGGGTGCTGGGCCAGGTGTGCCTGCGCGACAGCGCCGGGCATGCACGGCAGCGCGCACGGTGCATCGAGGCCGCCCAGCGCTTGTTCGACATGCTTGAGGGCCATGGCTTTTACCCCCAGGGCGGTTGCGCCCTGTTCCAGTGGCTGATCACGCCTCACGCCGAGCGCATGCACGAGTTCATGGCCCAGCGCGGCATCCTGCTGCGCCTGTTCGTGCATGACAGCAGCCTGCGTTTCGGCCTGCCCGGCACCGAGGCCGACTGGCTGCGCCTGGACCAGGCCCTGGTCGCCTACAAGGACGCGACATGAGTACGCTGATGGTGCAAGGCACCACCTCTGACGCCGGCAAGAGTACGTTGGTGACGGCGCTGTGCCGCTGGCTGGTGCGCCAGGGCGTGGCGGTCGTGCCGTTCAAACCGCAAAACATGGCGCTTAACAGTGCGGTGACCGCCGAAGGTGGCGAAATCGGCCGCGCCCAGGCGGTGCAGGCCCAGGCCGCCAACCTGGCGCCGCACACCGACATGAACCCGGTGCTGCTCAAACCCAACAGCGACACCGGCTCCCAGGTGATCATCCACGGTCGCGCCGTGACCAGCATGAACGCGGTGGCCTATCACGACTACAAAGCCATCGCGATGCAGGCGGTGCTGGCCTCCCATGCACGCTTGAACCAGGCCTACACCGTGGTGATGGTGGAAGGCGCCGGGTCGCCCGCGGAAATCAATCTGCGCGCCAATGACATCGCCAACATGGGCTTTGCCGAAGCGGTGGACTGCCCGGTACTGCTGATCGCCGATATCAATCGCGGCGGGGTGTTCGCCCACCTGGTCGGCACCCTGGAGCTGCTCTCGCCAACGGAGCAGGCGCGGGTCAAAGGGTTCATCATCAACCGTTTTCGTGGTGACATCGCCCTGCTGCAGCCGGGCCTGGATTGGCTGCAAGCGCGCACGGGAAAACCCGTGGTGGGCGTGTTGCCCTACGTGATGGACCTGCATCTGGAAGCCGAAGACGGCATCGACAAACGTCAGGTCGACAAGGCTGCCCAAGTGCTCAAGGTGGTGGTGCCGGTGTTGCCGCGCATCAGCAACCACACGGATTTCGACCCGCTACGCTTGCATCCGCAGGTGGACCTGCAATTCATCGGGCCAGGCCAGCCGATCCCCGCTGCCGACCTGATCATCCTTCCCGGCTCGAAAAGCGTGCGCAACGACTTGGCCTATCTGCGCGCCAATGGCTGGGATGTCGCTGTGTCACGGCATCTGCGCTATGACGGCAAAGTGCTCGGCATTTGCGGCGGCCTGCAGATGCTCGGCGAGCAGGTGCACGACCCGCTGGGCCTGGAAGGGCCGGCAGGCTCGAGTGACGGCCTGGGGTTGCTGGCGTTCAGTACCACGCTTGCGCAAGAGAAACAGCTGCGCAATGTGCGCGGTCGCCTGTTGCTGGAGGACGCCGAGGTCAGCGGCTATGAGATTCATGCGGGCGTGACGTGCGGCGAAGCCTTGGCGAACGCGGCGGTGCGCCTGAACGACGGGCGCAGCGATGGCGCCCAAAGCGCGGACGGGCAAATTCTCGGGACCTACCTGCATGGCCTGTTCGAAACCCCGGCCGCGTGCAGCGCCTTGCTGCGCTGGGCGGGTTTGCAGGACGTGCAGGAAGTGGATTACCACGCGTTGCGCGAGCGGGATATCGAGCGCTTGGCTGACTTGGTGGAAAACTATCTGGACACTGAATTGTTGCGCAAACTATGCGGGATTCAGCAGTGAGTGAATGCACTGACTATTCAACGGATGCACTGCAATCCAAATGTGGGAGCGGGCTTGCTCGCGAATGCGGTGGTTCAATTAAAGCGCCGGCGACTGACACACCGCATTCGCGAGCAAGCCCGCTCCCACAGGGGATCTTGCCAGTGTCAAAAAAACCACCGGCGAAACAAGGTGTCATCCTATGCATCAACTAATCCTCGGCGGCGCTCGTTCCGGCAAAAGCCGTCTCGCCGAAAAGCTCGCCAGCGACAGTGCCTTGCCCGTCACGTACATCGCCACCAGCCAAGCGCTGGATGGTGAAATGAATGAGCGTGTAGCCCTGCATCGCCAACGTCGCCCGGACCACTGGGGCCTGATCGAAGAGCCCATCGAGCTGGCGCGCGTGCTGCGTGAAAACGCGGCGCCCGGGCAGTGCCTGCTGGTGGACTGCCTGACCCTGTGGCTGACCAACCTGCTAATGCTCGAAGACCGCGCGCGCTTGGCGTTCGAGCGCGACCAAGTGCTGGAAAACCTGGCCGCGCTGCCGGGTGAAATCATTTTTGTCAGCAACGAGACCGGCCTAGGTGTCGTGCCGCTGGGCGAATTGACTCGCCGCTATGTGGATGAAGCCGGTTGGCTGCATCAAGCCTTGGCCGAGCGCTGTCAGCGTGTGGTCCTGACCGTTGCCGGCCTGCCCCTGACTTTGAAAGGTACTGCGTTATGACGGAAACCTGGTGGCTCAACCCTTGTAAGGCGGTTGACGCTCAAGCGTACGAAGAAGCCCTGGCACGCCAACAGCAATTGACCAAGCCGGCCGGCTCCCTCGGCCGATTGGAAGCGCTGGCGGTGCAATTGGCCGGCCTGCAGGGCCAGGTCAAGCCGTCGGTGGATCAGCTGTGGATCGCCATCTTCGCCGGCGATCATGGCGTGGTTGCCGAAGGCGTGTCGGCGTTTCCCCAGGCGGTCACCGGGCAGATGCTGCATAACTTTGTCACCGGCGGCGCGGCCATCAGCGTATTGGCGCGGCAGTTGGATGCACCGCTGGAAGTGATCGACCTGGGCACGGTGACGCCAGCCCTGAACCTGCCCGGCGTGCGTCACCTGACTATCGGCGCGGGCACCGCCAACTTCGTCAAAGGCCCGGCAATGACCGAGGCCCAAGGGCAACTCGCCCTGCAGGCCGGTCGCGACAGTGCGCGGCGCGCGCTGGCAGCGGGGGCGCAGCTGTTTATCGGCGGCGAGATGGGCATCGGCAACACCACCGCCGCCAGCGCGCTGGCCTGTGCGTTGCTCGAATGCCGGGTCAGTGACCTCACGGGGCCAGGCACCGGGCTGGATGCCCAAGGCGTCAGCCGCAAGGTGGCGGTGATCGAGCGTGCATTGGCCTTGCATGCCGGGCAGCGCGGTGATGCATTGCACACGCTGTTCAACCTCGGCGGCTTTGAGATTGCTGCGCTGGTGGGTGCGTACCTGGCGTGTGCCCAGGACGGCGTGGTGGTGCTGGTGGACGGGTTTATCTGCAGCGTCGCGGCGCTGGTCGCCACACGCTTGAACCCGGCCTGCCGTGAATGGTTGGTGTTCGGCCATCGCGGCGCCGAGCCCGGCCATCATCACGTGCTGCAAAGCCTTGACGCGCAGCCGCTGCTGGAACTGGGCTTGCGCCTGGGCGAAGGCAGCGGTGCGGCATTGGCGGTGCCGTTGTTGCGCCTGGCCTGTGCGCTGCACGGGCAGATGGCGACGTTCGCCGAAGCCGCCGTGGCGGACCGCCCGGCATGACCTTGCGCCTGGACCTGCTGCGCCACGGCGAAACCGAACTGGGCGGCGGCTTGCGCGGCAGCCTGGACGATGCCCTCACCGCCAAGGGCTGGGCGCAGATGCGCGCGGCGGTGGCGCAGCAGGGGCCATGGGACCGCCTGGTCAGTTCGCCGCTGCAACGGTGCGCGCGGTTTGCCGAAGAACTGGGCGCTCGGCTCAACCTGCCGGTGACCCTGGAAAAAGACCTGCAAGAGCTGCACTTCGGCGCCTGGGAAGGGCAGAGTGCGGCGGCCTTGATGGAGACCGATGCGCAAGGGCTGGGTCTGTTCTGGGCCGATCCCTACGCTTTTACGCCGCCGCGGGGGGAGCCTGTCATTGAGTTTTCCCAGCGAGTGCTCGGCGCAGTCGCACGCTTGCATCAAGCCCATGCCGGTGAGCGTGTGTTGTTGATCAGCCATGGCGGTGTGATGCGGCTTTTGCTGGCGCAGGCGCGCGGCTTGCCTCGGGAGCAACTGTTGAATGTCGAGGTCGTTCACGGTGGGCTGTTCAGCCTGCAGGTCTGCGCGGACGGCGTGCTCAAGGAAGTTGTGTAGCCATGCTGCCATTCTGGATCGCCCTGCAATTTCTCAGCAGCCTGCCGATTCGGCTGCCGGGCATGCCGCAACCTCAGGAGATGGGGCGCTCCCTGTTGTTTTATCCCGTGGTCGGCTTGTTGTTCGGCCTGTTGTTGTGGGCCTTGAATACGGTATTGATGGGCGCACCGCTGTTGCTGCACGCCGCGCTGCTGCTGACGGCCTGGGTGCTGCTCAGCGGCGGCCTGCATCTGGACGGCCTGGCGGACAGCGCCGATGCCTGGCTGGGCGGCTTCGGCGATCGCGAGCGTACCCTCACGATCATGAAAGACCCGCGCAGCGGGCCGATTGCCGTGGTCACCCTGGGTTTGGTGCTGCTGCTCAAATTCGCCGCGCTGGTGGCCTTGATCGAGCAACACAACGGCGCTGCATTGATCCTGGTGCCGTTGATCGGGCGCGCATCGATGCTCGCGCTGTTTCTCACCACGCGCTACGTGCGCGCCGGCGGATTGGGCCAGGCATTGTCGGATCATTTACCGAGGATCGTCGGCCAGCAGGTCCTGATTCTCAGTGGCCTGGCCTGCATCCTGATCGGCGGTTTCAACGGCGGGCTGGCCGTATTGTTCGCCACCCTCTGTTTTGTGGCGCTACGCCGGCTGATGATTAAGCGCCTGGGCGGCACGACCGGCGACACCGCCGGGGCACTGCTGGAGCTGCTCGAAACGGCGGTGGTGGTCGCGCTGGCGCTGTAACACTTTCTTGCATTTCCTTAATCGCGGGTATATACACGTTCCATGCTTGCCTCCCAATGTTTGTGCACCAACCTGCGACGTGCCGCCCGTGGCGTCAGCAGGCACTACGACGGCGCCCTTGATGGCTTCGGGATCAACGTCGCCCAGTATTCGTTGCTATGCAACCTGCAGCGACTCGACCAGCCGAGCATTTCCAGCCTGGCGGACGCCATGGGTCTGGACCGCAGCACCTTGGGTCGCAACCTGCGGGTGCTGGAAGGCGAGGGCCTGGTGCGGTTGGTGGAGGGCGATGACCTGCGCAATCGCCTGGTGGTGTTGACCGAGCACGGTGAAGCACGACTCACCGCGGCATTACCCGCCTGGGAAGCGGCGCAACAGAAATTGATCGATCGACTCGGCGCGCAAAAACGCGAAACCCTGTTGGCCTTGCTGGATGAACTCGCCTGAACGCGGGTTTGTTCGCCTACAAGCGGGTATATACCCGCGGCGGAGAATAAGAAATGACCTCGATGTGGCGCACCAGTGGCTGGATTCTTTTAGGAAGTGCGCTGATCCTGGCACTGTCGTTGGGCGTGCGGCACGGTTTCGGCCTGTTCCTGGCGCCGATGAGCAGCGAGTTCGGCTGGGGCCGTGAAACCTTCGCCTTCGCCATTGCATTGCAGAACCTGATCTGGGGCCTGGCGCAGCCGTTCACCGGCGCCTTGGCCGACCGTTTTGGTGCGACTAAAACAGTGTTCGTCGGCGGCGTCCTGTACGCGGTGGGCCTGGTGTTGATGGGTATGTCCGATTCAGCGTTGACGCTGTCCCTCAGCGCTGGCTTGCTGATCGGTATCGGCCTGTCCGGCACCTCGTTCTCGGTGATCCTCGGCGTGGTCGGCCGTGCCGTTGCGCCGGAAAAACGCAGCATGGCGATGGGGATCGCGAGCGCCGCGGGTTCCTTCGGCCAGTTTGCGATGGTGCCGGGTACACTGGGGTTGATCAGTTGGCTGGGCTGGTCGGCCGCATTGCTTGCGCTGGGCCTGATGGTGGCGTTGATCCTGCCGCTGGTCGCCATGCTCAAGGACCGGCCATTGCCGGCAATGGTCGGCCAGCAAAGCTTGCGTGAAGCGTTGAAGGAAGCCTGCTCCCACTCCGGTTTCTGGCTGTTGGCCTTTGGCTTTTTTGTCTGTGGCTTCCAAGTGGTGTTTATCGGCGTGCACCTGCCGGCCTATCTGGTGGACCAGCACCTGCCGGCCACCACCGGTACCACGGTGCTGGCGCTGATCGGCCTGTTCAATATCTTCGGCACCTACACCGCCGGCTGGCTTGGCGGGCGCATGTCCAAGCCGCGCTTGCTGACCGGTTTGTACGTGCTGCGGGCAGTGGTGATCGTGCTGTTCCTGTGGGCGCCGGTCACCGAAGTCACGGCCTATCTGTTTGGCATGGCCATGGGCTTTTTGTGGCTGTCCACCGTACCGCTGACCAACGGCACCGTCGCGACGCTGTTTGGTGTGCGAAACCTCTCGATGCTCGGTGGGATCGTATTCCTGTTTCATCAGATCGGCTCGTTCCTGGGTGGCTGGCTGGGCGGAGTGGTCTATGATCGCACCGGCAACTACGATTTGATCTGGCAAGTGGCGATCCTATTGAGCCTGCTCGCCGCCGCCCTGAACTGGCCGGTGCGCGAGCGGCCGGTGGCGCGATTGCAGGCGCAGATGGAGGCGGCATGAGCATAGCGGTGCGCGGTTTGATACTCCTGGCGGGGCTGGGTTTGCTCCTGCTGGGCTGGCTGGGCTGGCAACACGGCGGGCTGGCGTTGATGCAACTGGGTATGTCGATCTGTTAAGTTCGTAGCCTGAATACAGACAAGGACATAACCATGCCGATGCGTTGGCTCGCTGTACCCGTCCTCATGGCCGTTGCCAGTGCCGCAATGGCCGCCAGTTGCCCGCCGTTGCTGGAAGGGCAATTGCCCAAGCTGCGTGCGAAAGAATCCATCGACCTGTGCCAGCGCTTTGCCGGCAAGCCCCTGGTTATCATCAACACCGCCAGCTTTTGCGGTTTCGCCCCGCAATTCAAAGGCCTTGAAGCGTTGTATCAACGCTACAAGGACGAAGGGCTGGAAGTGATTGGCGTGCCGTCCGACGACTTCAAGCAGGAAGCCAAGACGGGCGAAGAGACGGCCAAGGTGTGTTACGTCAATTACGGCGTGACCTTCACCATGACCGAGCCCCAGAAGGTCAAGGGGCCGGATGCGGTGCATTTGTTCAAGGTATTGGCGCAGCAGAGCAACGCGCCGAAGTGGAACTTCTACAAGTATGTGGTGGATCGGCAGGGCAAGGTGATTGCCGACTTTTCCAGCTTGACCAAGCCGGACAGTCCGGAGTTGATCAAGGCAGTGGAACAGGCGATAGCGTCCAAGCCTTGAGATCAGCCATTAAAAAGCCCCGCCTCCTTTGCAGGAGAGCGGGGCTTTTTTGCACCGGTCTGGATCAGAAGGTGTAGGTCATGCCCAGGCCGAAACCGTTGGCACTGTTTTCGTACTTGGCGCGGTAGCTGGCGGTCGACGGAGCATCCGCAGTTTGGTTGATCTTGACGTCTTCTTCTTTCAGGTAAGAGTACGCCAGGTCGATGGTCATGTTATCCATGACCTTGTAGCCCAGGCCGACGCTGAAGATCGTACGGTCGCCCGTCGGAATGCGCGGCGAACGGTCGGTGTTGTTGGTCGGCGACTGGTCGAACGTCAGGCCGGTACGCAGCACCACCTGCTTGGTCAATTGGTAGGAGGTACCCACCGCGTAGGCCCAGGTATCGTGCCAGTTCTGCTCTTCGGTGATGGAGCGCAGTTGGCTGGTCGCCAGCGCGCCGCCGGCAGCCGTCACGCCTTCGTTGTCGACGGTGATTTCCTTCAGGCGGCTCCAACGGGTCCAGGTCGCACCACCATAGAGTTTCCAGGCATCGGTCAGGTCTTGAGTGACCGAGAGGTCGTAGGACTCTGGGGTGTCGATTTTCAACGACGCGTCATAGCGGTTGTTACGCAGGAATGGCTGGGTCGCCGCCGGGCCGCTGACGGTGGTGTGGCCTTCCAGCTTGTATTTGACTTTCGAGTGGTAGGTCAGGCCGACACGGGTGGTATCGGTGGCCTGAACCAGGACGCCGACGTTGAAGCCCAGCGCAGTATCGTCGCCTTTGATTTTGACGTTGGTATCGCTGACGGCAGGGTTCAGCGTCCGATCCGATTCCAACACGCCGGAAATCCGGTTGAAAGTCGGGCCAAAACCGATGGATACGCGGTCGTTGAACGCGTAGCTGACCGTAGGCTGGAAGGTCATCACCTTCACTTCGCTCTTGCTGCCGAAGCCACGGCCCTGGAAGCCGTTTTCATAGTCGGTCACCAGGCCGAACGGCGCATAGACACCGAAGCCGACAGCCCACTGATCGTTGAGTTTGTTGGTGTAGAAACCAAATGGCACCGCGGTGAACGGAACCATGTCACCTTTGTTGGAGCCGCGAGAGTTGCCGCCGGTGTCGCTGATATCGGTCGACGCATCAATCGCCGCAACGCCACCGGTGATCTGCTGCCCATTCAGGCGAGCCATACCGGCAGGGTTGCCAAACACAGTGCTTGCATCATCGGCAGAAGAAGAGCGGCCTGCGAAACCCGTACCCATCCCGCTGACGCTCTGTTCGTTCAGTGCGAAACCGCTTGCAAACAGGTGGGAGGATGCCATGGCAACGGCGAGGCTAAGTGTGGTCTTGAGCATTACTTTTTTCATTATTAGAACTCCGTGGTGATCACCGCTGCGGAAAGTAACAATAATTTTGAGATCGCGCTATAGGCTGTAATGCAGGAGATAGAGCGGTTTTGTAGGACAATCCGACCAGAATTCCGGGTTTTTGGCGAACCTTGCAAATTGCCCGGTCAGCAAACCACGTGATTCATGGGCGAAACACAGGTTTGCCACGCTTGAGTGAAATCGCGCAGCCGACCTTGAGGGTGAAATATTTCTTTCCAGATACGCGCCATAGCCAGCACATCCCCGGGCGGTGGCAGTGCGGGGCTGTGTTGTTCCACCAGAAGCCAGGCGATGGCCGTGGCGTAACGCAGGTTTACGGTCAATTCGAGTTGCGGAGCGCTGAGGAATGCGTGCTGGCTTGCGAGCCCACGTACCAGGCTGGCGCGCTCGGGGTCCAGCGCCAGGTAGCCATCCCACAAGGCGCGGTGGCGCGGTTCGGTGATGCTGTACAGGCCATGCCCGCGTCGGTCGTGCAAGGCGGAACCCAGTTCCGACTGGCTGGCGGCAATGCCCAGCAGCAAGGACTCAGCCGTCGAGTCCTGGCGGCCGAGGTACGACAAGGTTGGCCGGATCACATAACGACACAATTCGCTGGCAGCGATACCCATAGACGCCTCAACCCGTGAAAGTGGTCGGCGGGGCCTGAGGGGGCTTGGCAGCAGTGGATCGGATCTCAGGCTCGCCGGAAGCGGATCATGCCGCTCGAGTTGAAGTGTAGTGTCATATTTGTGGTGTAAAGGATTGTTTTTAAATCATCTTCGTCATTCAGTTATAACGGTTATACCGTTCTGAACTTAGTGCAAAAGCTCAATACACAAATCACGGGCAATAAAAAACCCTGCTTGTTAAACAGGGTTTTTGCGTTTCAGCGACTCGGGTCGATCAGGCGGTCAATGCCTGACGGGTACGCTCGATCACGGCCTGCAGCGGTTCTGCGCTGGAGTATTGATCGGGGTACAGGCGTTCGCTGTGACGAGCGATGCCGTGTTCGTTGACCAGGGTGAAGCTGAAGCAGCCTTTGCGAGCGGCCATGATCAGGCAGTTCATTGGAGCAAAAGCGTTGGTGAGGGTGCGGATGGCATCCTGAGTATGGATTTGGGCGTTCATGATTATTGGTGTTCCTACAAATGACACAGATAAGAACCGTGCCGTATTAAAACGTTCCAGTGACGTTGATCACCATTGATCAAACGAAGAACCCGACTGGAACAAAGCAGCCAGTTTGAAGCGCTGTTAAATTAGGCGCGCTTGGGCTGGCAGGTAGGTACTTAGGAGGGCAGGCAGCACAACAGGGGCAAAGGTTCTGGGCCCAGGGTGAAGATCCTGATCAATTTGCAGGTTGGTTCGGTCAGAGTATTGAAACTTCGCGACACCCTTTGCTTGTTCAAAGGCAGTGTCGTCGCAAGTGATACCTGGAAACCATCGAGGTGGTCGATCCCGTGTGGTGCAGGGGAGTGGTTCGACCAGAATTGACTTTCAGCTTGGTACTAACGCCGCGGATAGTAACGGATTGAAACCGGCAAGGGAAGTGCATGGGTAAAAAAACTTCAATCAGCCGCCCAGCAGGCCCTGATACACCAGCACCGCCGTCGCCGCTGCCAGTGAGCAGCCCAGCCCGTAGGCGGCGAGGGTCAGGCGCAGGGACTGGCCGGTCTCGACCACTTTCATCACGTCGCCCATGTCATTGATCCGGCCTTCACCCAGTTCGATGCAAAGGCTGACGGCAGTAAAAGCCGCCGACAGCAGGATCGCAATGGCGAACAGCGCTCCATCCGGAGAGGGCAGTGCCGCGTTGATCCCCAGAGAGACAGCGCAGATCGCCAGTAGCAACACGGCGAACACCAGCATTCCTTTCATCGACCCACCCACCGTTTCGCTGTAGGGCGGGGAGTGTGGCGAGCCGGGGCCGATTTGAAAAGTGTTTGGTTTGCCCTGGCCGTAACAATTTTTGCGGCAAATGGCTTCAAAGAGCGCCGTTGATATAACCATCGGATGGGTACTTGTGCACATTGGTCGCGATGCGTGTAACCCAACCGCCAGCGCCGCAGCAAGGCCCCCATTTGCCTGCAATGAAAATTTAAGTCAATGAAAAATCGGGCTTTTTTTTATTGGTGAAAAAATCGTCAGTTTGACTGCGGCCCCCGTTCCATGGGGCTTTGCGCGGGTTGGAAGAGGGTTGTCCACTGAGTTATCCACAGCTTCTGTGGATTGTCCCGAGCGCTTGCTCTAGCACGGGCGTGCAGGGTTTTTTCAGCTTTACCTGTGTGAAAAAAAGAGTAGAGTGGCGCGCCTTCCGTTCTGTCCCACAGTGCTTTATGAAGTTTCGCTCAGTATCACCTTCTGTTACCGACGCCCCTCAGACTGTTACCGTCCCTAAGCGCTTCTCGTTGAAGGTCGCCTTGTGGTTACTCGACAGTCCGCGCCTGGGCCATAGCACCAACGTCAAGCACTTCGCCGGGCGTTTGCTCAAGCAACCAGCCCGTGAAGGGGTGGTTATCGCACAAAGCCGCCTGGGCCAACTGATGTGCCGTGAGTGCGGGAATGCCCGTGACCGCCGCATTGGCCATGACCTGCTGCGCCTCGCGGCGCGCGCCGGTGACCTGCGCGCCCAGCGTGAACTGGGCCAGGTCGAAGACTGAGCTGTCCTCAGGCTCTGTGCTCCGTTAACCTTGTTTTTTTTCGGTAATGGCAGAATCGTCTATGGTTTTTGACTGGACCAGTATTGCCCTGGGCCTCGCTGGCGCTGCCGTGCCTTTATTGGCCGTGTGCTGGCAACTCCAGCGACGACTGACCGCGCGCATGACCGGCTGGGAATTGCTTGAAGAGCGCCTCGCCACCGCGCTGTTGGCCCAGGAAGGCCTCGCCGCGCAGTTGGATGCCAGCCGCGATGAGATCAGTGACCTGAGCCACGCCAATGCGGCCAAGCAAGCTGACCTGGCTGCTGTGCGCCGCGAAGTCGAATTGCTGCAGATCGACCGCGACAATGCCCGCGACGCCGCCCACGCCTGGAACCTCGACCGCAGCGCCAAGGAGACTGAGCTGCGCCGCCTCGATGCGTTGTCGGCGGCCTTGCGCGCCGAACTGCGTGAGCAGCAGGAGAGCCATCAACAACGCCTCGCCGACCTGCAGGGCTCGCGGGATGAGCTGCGTGCACAGTTCGCCGAATTGGCCGGCAAGATTTTCGATGAGCGCGAGCAGCGCTTCGCCGAAACCAGCCAGGAACGCCTGGGCCAGTTGCTCGACCCGTTGAAGGAGCGCATCCAGTCGTTTGAAAAACGCGTGGAAGAAAGCTACCAGAATGAGGCGCGCGAGCGTTTTTCCTTGGCCAAGGAGCTGGAACGCCTGCAGCAACTGAACTTGCGTCTGTCAGACGAGGCCACCAACTTGACCCGTGCCCTCAAGGGTCAGAAAACCCAAGGCAACTGGGGCGAGCTGATCCTGGAGCGGGTGCTGGAGCACGCAGGCCTGGAAAAAGGCCGCGAGTACCAGACCCAGGTCAGCCTCAAGGGGCCGGACGGCGAACGTTTCCAGCCGGACGTGTTGATCATGTTGCCCGGCGACAAGCAGGTGGTGGTGGACTCCAAGGTCAGCCTTACCGCTTATCAACAGTACGTGGCGGCGGATGATGAAGTGATTGGTCAGGCAGCGCTGAAACAACATGTACTGTCGCTGCGCAATCACGTCAAAGGCCTGGCCGGCAAGGATTACAAACGCCTGGAAGGTCTGCACAGCCTGGATTTCGTGTTGTTGTTCGTGCCGATCGAAGCGGCGTTTTCCGCCGCATTGCAGGCTGAACCGAACCTGTTCCAGGAAGCGTTCGACCGCCATATCGTGATCGTCAGCCCGACCACTTTGCTCGCCACCCTGCGGGTGATCGACAGCCTGTGGAAACAGGAGCGCCAAAGCCAGAACGCCCGGGAAATTGCCGAACGCGCCGGTTGGCTGTACGACAAGTTCGTGCTGTTCATCC
The DNA here is from genome assembly GCF_014268345.1 of Pseudomonas sp. SWRI18. Taxonomy (NCBI): domain Bacteria; kingdom Pseudomonadati; phylum Pseudomonadota; class Gammaproteobacteria; order Pseudomonadales; family Pseudomonadaceae; genus Pseudomonas; species Pseudomonas sp. SWRI18. The sequence continues at coordinate 14,244 of NZ_JACCQQ010000036.1, read as the reverse complement.
AGGACCTGGATGAAGTGGGTAATCGTTTGCAGCAGTTGGATAAGGCTTACAGCGCGGCGCGAAACAAGCTGACCGATGGGCGCGGAAACCTGGTCAGTCGCACCGAGCAATTGCGGCTGCTCGGTGCTCGGGCGAGTAAAAGTTTGCCGGCGGATCTGTTGGAGCGGGCGATGACCGATTCCGATGGCGTAGCCCACCTGCCTGAATAGAATGCGGTCCTGTGGGAGCTGGCTTGCCTGCGATAGCAAGGGCGCAGCATAGGTATCTACACAACCTTCAAAGGCTGACAAATCTCCCTGTAGTGAGCGGGCTTGTCCCGCGGTGGGTGGCGAAGCCGCCCCCAATAAAGACACCGCGCAGTTTCAGATAACGCAATTCGCCTGGTTTGGGGCCGCTTCGCAGCCCAGCGCGGGACAAGCCCGCTCACTACAAAAATGTGTAGATACCTATGCCTATCGCAGACAAGCCAGCGCCCACCTGTTGACCGATCAGGGCCTGGTTACAGCGGCAAATGCCGACTCAATAACGCGCGTAACGCCGCGGGCTTCACCGGCTTGGCCAGGTAATCCAACCCCGCCGCATGCACCTGTGCCACCGTCTCCGGGCGGCCGTCGGCGCTGATGACCACGCCGGGAATCGGCTCGGCCAATTGCGCGCGCAGCCACCCCATCAGTTCAGTACCGGTTTCTCCATGATCCAGGTGGTAGTCCACCAGCGCCAGTTGCGGGCGCATGCCTTCGGCCAGCAGCGCCGCGCATTGCGCCTGGTCGGTGGCGGTCCATACTTCGCAGCCCCAGCGCGTCAACAGGCTGCGCATGCCGATCAGGATGCTCTCTTCGTTATCCACGCACAGCACCTGTGCGCCGCTCAACGGCAAGCCGGTTTCCGGGGGTGCCTTGAGCGCCGGGCTGGCCTGGTTACGTGCCAGCGGCACGCGCACACTGAATACGCTGCCCTTGCCCGGCCATGAGCGCACGCTCAGCCGGTGGCCCAGCACGCGGCACAGGCCATCGGCGATCGCCAGGCCTAGCCCCAGGCCTTTCTCCGCGCGGGTCTGGTGGCTGTCCAGGCGCTTGAATTCTTCGAAGATCACCTTTTGTTTGTCCAACGGGATACCCGGGCCGCGGTCCCACACTTCCAGGCACAGCTCGCCCTTGCGTCGGCGTACGCCAAGCAGCACCGGGCCGTCGGCGTAACGGAAGGCGTTGGTGAGAAAATTTTGCAGGATTCGCCGCAGCAACTTGATGTCGCTGTCGATACGCAGCCGACTACCGCGCAAACGGAAGCGCAGACCTTGCTCTTGGGCCAGCGCCTTGAACTCCGCGCCCAAGGTGTCGAACAGTTCGTTGAGCATAAACGGCTGGCGCTGCGGATTGATCTTGCCGTTTTCCAGGCGCGAAATATCCAGCAAATCGCTGATCAAGTCTTCGGCGGAGCGCAGCGAACTGTCCAGGTGTTGCACTAGTTGCCGGGCTTCGCTGGACAGACCATCGTTCTGATGGGAGAGGGCGGCGGAGAACAGCCGCGCGGCATTCAGCGGCTGCATCAAGTCATGGCTGACCGCCGCCAGGAAGCGGGTTTTCGACTGGCTGGCGGACTCGGCCACGCCCTTGGCATCGGTGAGCGCCACGTTGAGCTGCGACAGTTCATGGGTACGCTCGGTGACCCGTTGCTCCAGGCCTTCATTAGCCTCGGTAAGCGCCTTCTCGGCTTCGCGGAACGCGGTAATGTCAGTGAAGCTCATGACGAAACCGCCGCCGGGCATCGGGTTGCCGATCAGCTCGATCACCCGTCCATTGGGGAACAGACGCTCGGAGGTGTGCGCACGGCCCTGGCGCATCCAATGCAGCCGTCGCGCCACGTGCACCTCGGCCTCACCCGGCCCGCACAGCCCGCGTTCGGCGTTGTAGCGGATAATGTCAGCAATCGGCCGGCCTACGCTGATCAACCCCTCCGGGTAGTTGAACAGCTCCAGGTAGCGCCGGTTCCAGGCCACCAGCTTGAGCGACTGGTCGACCACGCTGATGCCCTGGGTGATGTTCTCGATGGCGCCTTGCAATAACGCGCGATTGAACTGGAGCACTTCCGACGCTTCGTCAGCGATGCGTACGACATCCTCCAGCTGCATTTCCCGCCCTTCGATGGCGGCTTTCACCACGGCTCGGGTCGACGACGCGCCAAGTACACCGGCCAGCAAGCGTTCGGTGTGGGCGATCCAATCGTTGTCGGCATTCTGGTTGGGGTTGAAGCCTTTGCCCTGGCGATAGGCGAAGCGGATAAAGCTCTGCTGGGCGCGCTCTTCGCCGACAAAACGCGCGGCCAGGCTGAGCAGGTCGCTGATCTGCACCGAGAGCATCGAGCGGGCGCTGGCGCGCTGGCTGATTTCCTGGCCGATAAAACGCCCGGCCTGCCAGTGCTCGGACACCCGCGTGCGGGAGAACATCGACACCCAGACAAACAGCGTGAAGTTACCGGCCAGGGAAAACACGGTGCCCAGGGTCAACGAGGTGACGGACAAACCGAATGGGTGGGAATGCAACCACGTCAGGCCTGGGAAAAGGCTGAGGGACCAGCCCAGGCTTTTCGCCGTGACCGGTAGGACGAGGGTGTAGAACCATAGAAAGGTGCCTGCCGCCAGCCCGGCGAACACGCCGCGTCGGTTTGCCTGTTTCCAATACAGCGCGCCGAGCATCGCCGGTGCCAGTTGGGTTACGGCGGCGAAGGCGATCTGGCCGATGGTCGCCAGGCTGGCGGTGGAGCCGAGCAATCGATAGCTCACGTAGGCCAGCAACAGAATAATCACGATACTGACCCGCCGCACCGACAGCATCCAGTGGCGGAACACTTCGAACGGGCGCTCGGCGCTGGAGCGACGCAGCAGCCAGGGCAGCAACATGTCGTTGGAGACCATGGTCGACAAGGCAATGCTCGCCACGATCACCATGCCGGTGGCCGCCGAAGCGCCGCCGATGAACGCCAGTACCGCCAGGGCCGGGTGGGCTTCAGCCATCGGCAGGCTGATCACATAGGAATCCGGCAGTACCGAGCTGGGCAGCATCATCTTGCCGCCCAAGGCGATCGGTACTACAAACAGGGCGGCAAGAATCAGATACGCGGGAAACACCCATTTAGCCAGGCGCAGATCCTGGGGGTCGATGTTCTCCACGACCGTGACATGGAACTGGCGAGGCAGGCAGATGATCGCCATCATGGCCACGCCGGTCTGCACCACCATCGAGGGCCAGTTGACGGTCTCTTTCCAGTATTCCTCCAGGCGTGGCGCCAGCATGGCCTGGCTGAACAGGTCACCGAAACCGTCGTACAAGCCGTAGGTCACAAACGCGCCGACGGCAAGAAAGGCAAACAGCTTGACCAGCGACTCAAACGCAATCGCCAGCACCATGCCACGGTGGTGCTCCGTGGCGTCGAGGTTGCGCGTGCCAAAGACGATGGTGAACAGCGCCAGCACCAGCGACACGATCAAGGCCGTGTCCTGCGCGCGGGTGCCGGTGGTGTCGGCGCCGGCGCCGATCAGCAGGTTGACCCCCAACACGATGCCTTTGAGTTGCAGGGCAATATAAGGCAGTACGCCCACCAGGCAGATCAGCGCGACCACCACGGCCAGGGACTGGGATTTACCGTAGCGCGCGGCGATGAAGTCGGCGATGGAGGTGATGTTTTCCTGCTTGCTGATCAGGATCATCTTCTGCAGCACCCAGGGCGCCAACACCAGCAGCAGCACCGGTCCCAGGTAGATCGGTAAAAAAGCCCACAACTGTTCGGCGGCCTGGCCTACGGCGCCGAAAAACGTCCAACTGGTGCAATAGACGGCCAGCGACAGGCTGTACACCCAGGCACGCATGCGCGGCGGCAATGGCGCGCGGCGGCGGTCACCGTAGAAGGCGATGGCAAACATAATGGCCATATAGGCCAGGGCAACGGCGGCAATCAGCCCGCTGGACAGCGTCATGGTAACTCCGAGCATAAGAACACCCGGGCATTCCGGGCCCGGTCGGACAGTCTCGCATGATGCCTGGGGTTAGTCAGTGTCGACCAAGGTCGCGTGGGATTTAATGTCGCAGGCGCGCCTAGCGGGGTGGCAGGGTTTTCTGGCGCAGGATATAAACAGTCACCAGTACCGCACTGGTCAGCATGAACACCCGTGCCCACGGCAGCGGCACCAGGTAACAGGAAAAACCGATGCTCAGCCACATCAGGCCGATTGCGTAGACCTTGCCCTTGAGCGGGATGCCGTTGCCGTCCAAGTAGTCCCGTATCCACGGCCCCAGTCGCGGGTGCTCCACCAGCCAGTGGTAGAAACGCGGGGAACTGCGGGCGAAGCAGGCGGCGGCGAGCAACAGGAAGGGCGTGGTCGGCAACACCGGCAGGAAAATGCCGATCACACCCAGCGCTACGCTGAGCCAGCCAATGGCCAGCAGCGCGTAACGCAGGAGCGGCGAGCGATTGCCCATGGGTCTCACGGGCAAGCGGCTCAGTGGTGACGAGGCTTGAGGATCGCCGGTTTTTCGTCAGGGGCGTTGCACAGCAGGTACAGAGCGGTGAGGGCTTCCGGGATCTGTACGATCATGTCGTCCATCAGGTTGGCGTCGGCGGCGATGTCGGAGAACTCTGCTTCTTCTTCGAACAGGCCCGAACCGACCATGATCGGCAGCAGCATCTCGCTGACTTCTTCTTCGGCGGATTCGAACCAGGCGGCTTCGCGCAGGAACACACCTTCCATGAAACCGATGCACCAACCGCGCAGGTCGGAATCGTCCGGGTCTTCGCCCAGGTCCAGCTCGCACGGCAGCTCGAATTCCTCGTCGGACGCCAGTTGGCGACCGATGTGGGCCTTGAGGGCCAGCAGGGTCGATTCGATTTCTTCGCGGTGCGCGTCGTCGGTGTAGTGAGGCTCTTCGGCGAACAGCGCGTCGATCCATTCGCGGTCGGGCACCACCTCGGAGCAGATCGACAGGGCGGTCAGGTAGCCGTGGGCGGCCACGTAGTCCAGCGCCTCGTCATGCAGCTCATCGGCGTCGAGGAAGGCTTGCAGGCGGGTTAGTTGCTCAGCGAAGGACATTGAAGGACTACCTTGGAAATAAACGATGCTGAATTCTAGGCCTTCTTGAGCGCCCAGGCCAGCCGCCATGCAGATTTGCCAGGTTTTAGAGACGGGCTGCAATTCGTCAGCGGCGCCCTCTGCCGGAAGACGCTCGGGTATACTGCCGCGTTTTGTGATGCCCTTGCAGGCCAAGCGCCAGTCCGGGAAAACTTCGCTTACGGATTATTTTTCCTTAAGCCGTGTTTTTTCGACCAGCCTGTACAGAGCAATTGCGGCACTATTTTGGAGTTATACATGCTCGAGCAGGCACAACGCGTCCTCAAGGACATCTTCGGCTACGACAGTTTTCGTGGCCGCCAGGGTGCGATCATTGAGCGTGTGGCCAGTGGCGGTGACGCGCTGGTCCTGATGCCTACCGGCGGCGGCAAATCGTTGTGCTTCCAGGTGCCGGCCCTGTTGCGCAATGGCTTGGCCGTGGTGGTGTCGCCGCTCATCGCGTTGATGGACGATCAGGTGGCCACCCTGGAAGAACTGGGCGTGGCCGCCGCCGCCTTGAACTCCACCCTCAGCGCCGAGCAGCAGCGCGACCTGGCGGCGCGGATCAAGCGCGGTGAAGTGAAAATGCTTTACCTCGCCCCGGAGCGCCTGGTGCAGCCGCGCATGCTGGCGTTCCTGCAAAGCCTGGAAATCGCGCTGTTCGCCATCGACGAAGCCCACTGCGTGTCGCAATGGGGGCATGATTTCCGCCGCGAATACCTGCAGCTCGGCCAATTGGCGCAGCTGTTTCCCGATGTGCCGCGCATCGCCCTGACCGCCACCGCCGACAAGCGTACCCGCGAAGAAATCGTCGAGCGCCTGCATCTGCAGAACGCCGAGCGGTTCCTGTCGAGCTTTGACCGGCCGAACATTTTCTACCGGATCGTGCCCAAGGAGCAGCCGCGCAAGCAGTTGCTCGCATTCCTCTCCGAACGGCGCAGCGATGCGGGCATTGTCTATTGCCTGTCGCGCAAGAAGGTTGATGAAGTCGCCGCGTTCCTCTGCGAACAAGGCTACCCGGCGCTGCCCTATCACGCCGGATTGCCCAACGAGACGCGCTCGGCTCACCAGAAGCGCTTTCTCAACGAAGAAGGCCTGATCATGGTGGCCACCATCGCGTTCGGCATGGGCATCGATAAATCCAACGTACGCTTCGTGGCTCACATGGATCTGCCCAAGTCCCTTGAGGCCTACTACCAGGAAACCGGTCGCGCCGGCCGTGACGGCCTGCCGGCGGATGCGTGGATGGTCTACGGCCTGCAAGACGTGGTGATGCTCAAGCAGATGCTGCAGAACTCCGAAGGCGACGAGCGACATAAGCGCCTGGAGCAGCACAAGCTCGACGCGATGCTGTCGCTGTGCGAGGAGACCCGCTGCCGTCGCCAGACCTTGCTGGCGTACTTCGACGAAGACATGCCCGAGCCATGCGGCCATTGCGACAACTGCATTGACGGCGTGCAGACTTGGGACGCCACCGAGCCTGCGCGTCAGGGCTTGTCGGCCATTTACCGCACCGGCCAGCGTTATGGCGTGGGGCATCTGGTAGATGTGCTGCTGGGCAAGGACAACGAGAAGGTCCGCAGCTTCGGCCACGAGAAGCTCTCGGTGTACGGTGTCGGTAAAGCCCGCGCCGAAGGCGAGTGGCGCTCGTTGTTCCGGCAGATGGTGGCGCGCGGCCTGGTGGATATCGACATCGAAGGGTATGGCGGCCTGCGCCTGAATGACAGTTGCCGGCCGTTGCTCAAGGGCGAGGTCACCCTGGAGCTGCGCCGCGACCTCAAGCCGCAGACCACCGCCAAGAGCAGCACCAGCCAGGCCAGCCAGCTTGTCCGGGGGGAGGAGCGCGAGCAGTGGGAAGCCTTGCGCACCCTGCGCCGCAAATTGGCTCAGGAACACAGCGTGCCGCCCTACGTTATTTTCCCGGACTCCACCTTGCTGGAAATGTTGCGCGAGCAACCGACCAGCATGGCCGAGATGGCGCGGGTCAGCGGCGTGGGCGCGCGCAAGCTGGAGCGTTACGGGCAGGCCTTCCTCGAAGTGCTCGGCGGCCAGGCCGAAGCGCCGAAGGAAGTCGCCGACATACGCCACGAACTGATCAGCCTGGCACGCGCCGGCATGACGCCGATCCAGATCGCCGGCCAGCTGCAATGCTCGGAGAAAAACGTCTACACCCTGCTCGCCGAATCCATTGGCAAGCAGCAATTGTCATTGGAGCAGGCCCTTGATTTGCCGGAGGATCTGCTCGGCGAGATCCAGGACGCGTTCCTTGACGGAGAGGGCGAATTGCCACCGGTGGCGGAGATTGCACCGCTGTTTACCGGGCGTGTTCCTGAAGGTGTCTTGTACTGCGTGCGGGCCGCCTTGCAGTCGGAATTCGAAATTTAGTGTGCCAATTACGACAATGTAACAGATCAGTACATAGCACCTCTTGCCTAGCGGCAACGCTCATGCTTAGCTGACTAATAATTAGCCAAACTTTATTTTCAGTCTAAAACAAGAGTTTTTTATGCCTTTAACCGATCAACACCGATTTGGCATGCAGTTGGCGCAGATGTCCCGTGGTTGGCGTGCCGAGCTGGATCGCCGTCTGGCGGGGCTGGGCCTGTCCCAGGCACGCTGGCTGGTACTGCTGCACCTTGCGCGTTTCGAAGAAGCGCCCACTCAGCGTGAGCTGGCGCAGAGCGTTGGCGTCGAAGGGCCGACACTGGCCCGTCTGCTGGACAGCCTCGAAGGCCAAGGCCTGGTGCAACGCCAGGCGGTGGTTGAAGACCGTCGTGCCAAGCGCATCCTGTTGTGTGACACCGCCCGGCCGTTGATCGAACAGATCGAAACCATCGCCACCGAGCTGCGGCATGAATTGTTTGAGGGCGTGAACGAAGCCGATTTGAGCGTGTGCATGCGCGTGCACGGGCGCATCCTGGCGAACCTGGAAAAGTCCTGATCTGTGAGGGCCCCACATTGGGTTGTGGGGCTCTAGAACGTCTGCCCCAGGTTCAGATACACCGCCTTCTGATTATCATCATTGAACCCATAGCTGAAATTCAGCGGCCCCAACGGCGTATCAAAGCCGAGGAAGATACTCGCTGCGTTGATGTAGCCGCTGTCGAATTCATTGTCGTTGTTCCATGCCCGGCCACGTTCCAGTGACGCACCCAGGTACAGCGGGAAATCCAGCGGCAAATATGACCGTGGCGTGAGCCTGCGGTAGTACACCGCCCGCATCAGGCTGATGTTCTGGCCCGAGATCGCATCCTGGCGGAAGCCCGACAACTGCCGGGCGCCCCCCAGCAGGAAACTGGAACTCACCACATTTTCCGAATCATCCAGGGTGCGCCCATAGCGACCACCCAGCACCAGGGTGTCCGGGCCGTGACTCATGGCCTTGTCCAGCTTGAATTCCCATTGGCGGTAGCGTTGGTCCGAGCCCAGGCCCGGTTCGAACTCGCGGTAGGCCAGGCCGATGTCTTCGCCGGTATGGGGGAAGTACACGTTGTCCAGGGAGTCGAAGGAATACTTCAGCTCATAGAAGCCCTCACTGAAGCTCACGCTGGGCAAATCGCGGTCGCCGATGCGCACATCCGCCTTGCCCCAGGCCTCGCCGACGCCGAAGCGGATCTCGCCGCTGTTGCCGATCTGCCTGCCGACGTTCAGGCCGAAACCGTAGCGTTCCAGGCGGTATTCGGAGATGGGATCGTTGTCCAGGATCAGCTCCACGTTCTGCGCCTGGGCCCTGATGTAAGGCGCGACAAAGTAACGCGAACCGGTGTCCATCGGCTGGTAGAACTCGCTGTACAGCTCTTGGCGATCGCCGATCTGCACCCGCGTCAGCCATTCGGCGCCGAGGCGGTTGATGCCGTTGATGCGGTAACTCGCGCCCAGGTTGAAGGCGCTGTCGCCGCGCATGTCATCCGACAGGTTGAGGCCCAGGCGCAAGTAATCGGTGCCGCTGCGTTTGCCGCGCGCGCTGATCACCAGGGTGTTTTGCTGGCCTTTCTTGACCACGCGGTATTGCACCTGCTCGAAGTAATCCAGGCCGTAGAGCGTGCCCATGTCCGACTGCAGGCGGCCCAGGTTCAGCGGCTCGTCCAGGGGTTGGCGGATGTAGTAGCGGATCACGTCGTCGCTGACTTTCGAGTCGTTTTCCACATCGATGGCGGTGATGACCGGCGTACGTTCGCCCGGGGTGCGGGCGGCCATCAGTTGTGGGTCGACCTGACCGGCGGGGCGCAGGTGGGCGAGGCGCGCATCGAGGGCAAGGGTGGCGCGGTAGCCGGCGTCGATCATGTCCTTGGCGCGGCCGAAGTCCGTCACGCCATACGCGGCCAGCGGCGGCTGGATCAGCACGTCCCTGGGGTGCAGGTCCTTGAGTTGTTCTTCCGAGTTGCGCCGGGTCATCAGGGTGATGGATTGGTTGAGCACATCGACCACCGTGGCCAGTTGCTTGCGCGAGCGTAGCGGGGTGCCGATGTCGACGACGATGGCGATGTCCACGCCCATTTCCCGCGCCACATCCAGCGGGATGTTATCGGTCATGCCGCCGTCCACCAGGAGTCGGCCGTCCAGTTCCACCGGCGCGAACACGGCTGGGATCGACATGCTGGCGCGGATCACCTGGGGCAGGTGGCCCTTGCGGAATACCACCTTTTCACCGGTGGTGATATCGGTGGCCACGGCCCTGAAGGGGATGGGCAACTTGTCGAAGTTACGGGTGTTGCTGCTGTGGGCGAACATGCTTTCGAGCAGCAACGCCAGGTTCTGGCCCTGGATCACGCCCAGCGGCAGGCCCAGGCTGCCGTCGTCGCGAAAGCTGAGTTTCTGCTTGACCAGGAAATCCCGGTCATCCTGCTTGCGTCGGAACGGCACGTCTTCCCGCGGCGGCGCATCGGACAGCGCCTGTTGCCAGTCGATGCTCAGCGCCAGCTTTTCCAGTTCGTCGATCTTGTAGCCCGACGCGTACAGCCCGCCGATCACCGCGCCCATGCTGGTGCCGGCAATCGCATCGATCTGGATACCTTGCTCCTCCAGTGCCTTGAGCACGCCGATATGCGCCAGCCCACGGGCGGCACCGCCCGACAGCACCAGGCCGATTTTCGGACGTGGCGGTTCAATGGCGTCGGCAAGAAGAGGGAAGAGGCACAGAAGCAGGCAGGACAACAGGCGGCGCATCATCAATCTCGAGGCTGGGCGATAAAGGCCGGTATTATAGCCACTCGATCCTCACCCCTCGTTATGCCTGGAGTCAGTCAAATAATGTCGATGAGCAAACCCGAGATTGTCATCACCTATTGCACGCAATGTCAGTGGCTGCTGCGCGGGGCGTGGCTGGCGCAGGAGTTGTTGAGCACATTCGCCGATGATCTGGGCAAAGTGTCCCTGGCGCCGGCCACTGGTGGCGCGTTTCACATTACCTGCGATGGCGTGCAGATCTGGGAACGCAAGGCCGACGGCGGCTTCCCCGAAGCCAAGGTGCTCAAGCAGCGCGTGCGCGACCAGATCGACCCGCAGCGTGACCTGGGGCACAACGACCGTACGCAATAGCCGTCGGCAATCAGGCCGCCGCAGCCGGCTGTTTGGCCTGGCTGGCGCTGCCCATCAACCCCGATAGCACAATCGCGACGATGATCAGCGCGCCCCCCAGCAGCATGCGCAGCGTCGGGGCTTCGGCAAACAGCAGCCAGGCTGCGGTGATGCCGTAGACCGGCTCCATGGCAAACACCACCGAAGCGGTGCGCGCCTTGATCACCGCAAGGCTGGCCACGAACAGGCTGTGAGCCAGGCCAGTGCAGAACACGCCGAGCAAACCGATCCACAGCCAATCGATCGCACGCACCTCCGCCAGCCCAGGCGCCGCCACAGGCAACAGGCACGCTGCAACCACCACGTTCTGGCACAGCGCCGCCTGCACCGCCGGAATACGCCCGGAACTGGCGCGATTGTTCAGCGACAACAGGGAAAACAGCAGCCCCGAGGCGATTCCCCAGAGCAACCCGCCGGTGGCTTCGCTGGCCAGATTGAAGTGCGGCGTGACCAGCACCAGGCCGATGCTGACCAGCACCACCAGCAGCACTTCATTGGCGCGGATGCGCTCGCGGAAAATCAACCCTTCAAGGATCACGGTAAAGGCCGGGAAAGCCGTGAAGCCCAGCGTCGCAACGGCCACGCCGGCCACTTTGACGGCAATAAAGAACGTCACCCAATGCGCCGCCAGCAACACGCCACTGACCAGCAGCCGGCGCCAGTCGCGCAACTCCAGCTTTTTCCAGGCGGTGTTGCTGGCGAACCGTGCAAATATCGCCAGGGCCGCCACGGCAAACACGGCGCGACCAAACACGATGATGGCCGGTGAGGCGGCCGCCAGCTTGCCGAACACGCCGGTAAGGCCGAACATCAATGCGCCGATGTGCAGGGCGCCGAGGGCTGAGCGGGGAGTCATTGGGATCCTTGTATCGAGCGGGTGACAGAAGCGCAGTCTAGTGGGGCGGCTTGTCGGTGTCTGTCGTCCGGCTCGCGATTTTTAGCGTCAGGCTCGTCCTACGTGTCGTGTACATATCCATTATTTAGGTAACGGCGGCTGACGGTTCCGCTCTTACAGCGGGTCACTTTTTGAAGGACCAAAAAGTAACCAAAAAGTCCTCGCCCCACCACTCGGTGCCTCGCCTAGGCTCGGCATGCCCGTAATCCGACACTGATTTGGGGGGCCGCCGCCCACACGCCATCCATGGCGCGTGGGCGGCTAAACCGGCATCCATGCCGGTTTACCCCCCAAATCAATGTCGAATTCCGGCCAGCGTGGTTGACGGGGCGATCCCAGATCAAAAGCAAGAGCGCGGCGGCCTTAGAGCCGACCGGTAATTCATGTCGAACTCGGTTAAAACTGTGGGGGCTTGCTCGCGAATACGGTGGATCAGTTACAGATGCACTCACTGACACACCGCCTTCGCGAGCAAGCCCGCTCCCACAGTTTGATCTCCATACATCAGATGGACCTCAGATTGGCTCTGGCTCTGGCTCTGCTTTCGCTTTTGATCTGGCTTTTGATCTTGATCTCAGGCGCCCCGTCAACCACGCTGGCCGAACGCAGGCTTGAATCCGTGGGTAACCCGGCAGGACGCCGGGTTAGCCGCCCCGCGCCATGGATGGCGCGTGGCGGCGGCCCACGGATTCAAGCCTGCGTTCGGGCACACCGAGCCTAAGCGAGGTGCCGAGTGGTGGGGCAAGAGCGTTTTGCTTACTTTTGCGCTCTTCAAAAGTGAGCCGCTGTAAAAGCGGAACCAATAGCCGCCGTGACCGCAGGAACGGATATGTACACGGTCACTCCCAACGACATGGTCGGCCCAAAGGCCGCCACGGCAAAAAGCCCTACACATCGCGTCGCAGAGAACTCGGCGAGGCCCCAAACTCACGCAACATCGCCGCAGCAAACGCACTCTGCGAGGTATAGCCGACCCGTTCGGCAATCGCGCCGATAGGCAACGGCGTCTTGCGCAAAAGCTCCAGCGCCATATGCAGGCGCCGGCTGCGGATATAGTCCATCGGCGTCTGCCCGCACTCGACCATGAAGCGCGCATGCAAACGCGCCACCGACAGGTCGGCAAGGCGCGCCAGGTCAGCCACTTGCAGCGGGTGCGCCGCGTGCCGCTCGATATGAGCATTGAACGCCGCGTACGGCAGGCGCCGCCCGGCCGGCATCTGGGCCAGCGGATGATTGAGACTGGCCAGCAACAGCACCGCACCTTGCTGCACGATCAGCGGGTCCTCCACTGGGCTCTGTGCCAGCCACTGCACCAATTGGTTTTGCCGCGAGTCCAGCGTCAACCGGGCGGGTTGGGCGAGCAGGCGGCGACTGGCGTCGGCGTGCTCGCCCAATGATTGCAATACCCAGTGCTCGGTGGGCACATCCAGCACCAGGCAGCGGCTGCCATCACGGCTGCCGCACGCATGGTGGGCGCAGAAGGGCAGCACCATCACGCTGCTTTCGCGCACCTGGCTGCCACGCCCCTCGACCTCCAGGTCCAGGTGCCCGGACAGGCCGAATACCAATTGCGCATAGTCATGGCTGTGCACGATCGGTGCTTCGAGGTAATGGCGTAGCGTGAGGGCCGGGCTCATCGCGGTCTCCAGGGCGGCAAGCGGCCAGTCTACAACGCTTCGCGGCCGCCGAGCGCTGTCATCAGACTGACGCACAGTTGTCATGGGCTATTAACCGCTGTGGCGCAAGCTCGCGAAAACACCGTCGAGGGATGCCCATGACCAGTGCCGAGTTCGTCAAGCCCAGCCGCAAGCAACGGGTTCGAACCCTGTGGATTTCCGATGTGCACCTGGGCACCCGGGACTGCCAGGCCGAACACTTATCGCAGTTCCTCAAGGGCTACCATGCCGACAAGGTGTACCTGGTAGGGGACATCATCGACGGCTGGAAACTGCGCGGCGGCATGTATTGGCCGCAGGCCCACACCAACGTGATCCGCCGCCTGTTGACCATGGCCAAGCGCGGCACCGAGGTAATCTACGTCACCGGCAACCACGACGAATTCCTGCGCCGTTACTCCAAACTGATCCTGGGCAATATCCAATTGGTGGACGAAGCGATACACGTGACCGCCGATGGCCGCCACTTGCTGGTGATCCACGGTGACCAGTTCGACGTGATCACCCGCTATCACCGTTGGCTGGCGTTCCTCGGCGACTCGGCCTACGAGTTCACCCTCACGCTGAACCGCTGGCTGAACCATTGGCGTGCGCGGTATGGCTATGGTTACTGGTCGCTGTCGGCGTACCTCAAGCACAAGGTCAAGACGGCGGTGAGCTTTATCAGCGATTTCGAAGAAGCCATCGCCCACGAAGTGACCAAGCGCGAGCTGCATGGCGTGGTCTGCGGGCATATTCACCATGCGGAAATTCGTAAGGTGGGCGAGGTGGATTACCTCAACTGCGGGGATTGGGTGGAGTCGTGCACGGCGTTGATCGAGCACTGGGACGGGAGCATCGAGTTGTATCGGCTGGCGGATGCCCAGGCGAAAGCGGCGCTGCTGAAAGCCGAGATGGTGGCGGGCTAAAGCCGAACTCGGTTCAAATTGTGGGAGCGGGCTTGCTCGCGAATGCGGTGTGTCAGCGAGTGCATCTGTAACTGACACACCGCATTCGCG
>NZ_JACCQQ010000035.1:0-35067 GCF_014268345.1 Pseudomonas sp. SWRI18 | reverse complement strand
CGGTGGGTCAGTCGGCAGCTGTATCAACTGACAGACCGCATTCGCGAGCAAGCCCGCTCCCACAGGTTGGATTTGCGTTCTATCAGGAATAGGCCGCGCGTGAGACCGGGCAACTGATCCGCTCACGAAACGCCAGGTAATGCTTGAGCACCTGCACCGGCGCTTCGACCTGCGGGTAGTGGCCGATATTGGCCAGCAACACCGTATCGGCGTGGGGCACCAACTGGTGGTAGCGCTCCACCATATGGGCGCCGGAGATCGGGTCGACCTCGCCGTCGATCACGCGCAACGGCACTTGCCCCTGTTGCATCGCCGCAACCCAGCGCTCACGCAGTCGCTGCCGTTGGGGAAGGTAGCCGATGAGTTTGTGCAGGATGCGCGTACCTTCGTGACACTCGATCAGACTCCAGAAATCATCCAGGGCGCTTTCACTGGGGCGGGTATTGGGGCCGAATATCTGGTTGAAGCTGTTCGCCAAGGCATTGCGCCCGAAGGCGCGGCCGACCATCCACCCCAGGGGGCTGAGCAAGAGCTTTTGCACCAGCGCCGGCCGATGGGTCTCAGGAAACAGCCCACCGTTGAGAAACACACAGCTGGCCATGTGAAAGCGACCTTCGTAGTGCCGAGCCAGCAATTCCTGGGCAACGCTGTCACCGTAGTCGTGGGCCAGCACGTGCACCGGCTGCTCAACACGCAAGTGCGCCAGCAGCGCCTGCTGCAAATCCGCTTGTTCCAGCAGGCAGTAGCCATGGTCCAATGGCTTGGCCGAGTCGCCAAAACCGAGCATGTCGCAGGCAATCACCAGGTTGCGCTGGGCCAGGGGTTGCCAAAGGTAATGCCAGTCCCAACTGGCGGTGGGGAAGCCATGGATCAGCAGCAACGGCTCACCCTGCCCCGCCACCCAGTAACGGATGGTGCGGCCGTGGAAGTCGAATGTCTGGCTGCGTTTGCGCCAGACGCTGAGCGGGATCTCGGCGAGTGGCATCAGTGTCTATACCCTGGGTCCCGACTGTCCAACGTGCGCAGCAGCGCCGGCCAGGCCAGCGCTCCCCCCATGCCTTGCGCGCTCTTGGTGACCGCCGCCACCATCGCCTTGGCGCCCGCGAGTATCTGCGGCCCGATGGGTATCAATTGCGCGCCGCCGTTTTGTGCCAGGACCTGGATATCGCAGGCGCGCTGGAAGGTAAACATCATCAGGAAGGTGTCGGCGATGGTGCTGCCGCAGGTCAGCAGGCCATGGTTATGCAGCATCAGGAAATTGTTCTGACCTAGATCGGCCTGCAAGCGCACCTTCTCTTCAGGGTTCAACGCCACCCCTTCGTAGGCGTGATAGGCCAGGCTCGACAACACGAATATCGATTGCTGGCTGATCGGCAACACGCCTTGCTTCTGCGCCGCCACCGCGACACCGGCGGCGGTGTGGGTATGCAACACGCAGGTCACATCGTGACGCACTTCGTGGATGGCGCTGTGAATGGTGTAGCCCGCCGGGTTGATCTCGTAGGGGCTGTCCATCAGCTTGTTGCCCGCCTGGTCGACCTTGACCAGGCTCGACGCGGTGATCTCGTGGAACATCAGCCCATAAGGGTTGATCAGGAAGTCATCGGTGCCCGGCACCTTGGCCGAGATGTGGGTGAAGATCAGGTCGTCCCAACCGTGCATCGCCACCAGGCGATAGCAGGCTGCCAGGTCGACGCGGGCTTGCCACTCGGCAGCGCTGACCTGATCTTTGACATGCAGTGATGCAACGGGGG
Organism: Pseudomonas sp. SWRI18; assembly: GCF_014268345.1. Classification (NCBI taxonomy): domain Bacteria; kingdom Pseudomonadati; phylum Pseudomonadota; class Gammaproteobacteria; order Pseudomonadales; family Pseudomonadaceae; genus Pseudomonas; species Pseudomonas sp. SWRI18. Next base: position 33,313 of record NZ_JACCQQ010000035.1, on the reverse strand, counting down.
CTAGGCTCACGTTAACGACCTCCTTGGCGCACTTTCTTATTATTTTTTGAGTGAGGGGCCAGTCTAGTCAGACCTCAACGCCGCCGTAGTTGCCTTGGCAGCCAGCTTGATGACCCTGCGAGTCAGCGTTGAGAATAGTCCAAATTCGTGCAAGTGACGCCAGAGAAGTGCCGTCAACAAAGCCACGCAATGGCGTTGCCACGGGCGTTTGCGGTCAACCGCGCAGTGCAATGATCAGTTCGGCCAGCCACGGTTCGGCGTCCGTTTCCGGGGTGACGCTTTCGCTGGCGTCCAGGCGCAGCATCGGCAGCACTTCGCGCACGCCCAGCTCACCGAACAGCTCGCGCAGTTGCTCGCCACCGGCGCAGAACGTATCGCCATAGCTGGCGTCGCCCAGGCCGATTACCGCACCGGGCAGGCCGCGCCAAGCGGCGGGCAGTTGGTCGCGGATACTCGAATACAGGGGTTGCAGGTTATCGGGCAACTCGCCCATGCCGGTGGTGGACGTGACCGCCAGAAAGGCGTCCGGTGCAAATGCCTGCACATCCGCCAGGCTGGCTCGCGGGTTGTGCCAGGCCTCGAAACCGGCGGCATTGAGGATACCGGCGGCATGGCGGGCCACTTCTTCAGCGGTGCCGTAGACCGAGCCGGAAAGGATGGCGACTTTCATCAATCTGATCCTGTAGTTGAGCGAAAGCCTGGGATATTAGCAGCTGACGCAAATTTTTCAGCGCACCCCGTGCAACATTCAGGCGTTGCCATAAACTCCTTACTCCACAACAAGCCATGGACCGCTCAATGATTAACGCCAAGCTGATGCAACTGGTGATCAACGCCTCTAACGACGGCATCGTCGTCGCCGAACGGGAAGGCCTGGACAAGCCGCTGATCTATGTCAACCCGGCATTCGAACGCATGACCGGCTACACGCTGGATGAAATTCTCTATCAGGATTGCCGCTTCCTGCAGTCGGGCGACCGCGATCAGCCGGCCCTGATGGCGATTCGGGAGGCGTTGGAAAGTGGCGGGGCCTGCCGCGAAATCCTGCGCAATTACCGCAAGGACGGCAGCCATTTCTGGAACGAACTGTCACTTTCAACGGTTTATAACGAGACCGACAGGCAGACCTATTTCGTCGGCGTGCAGAAGGACGTCACCTTGCAGGTCAAAGCCCAGCAGCGCGTCACCCAGTTGGAAGCCGAATTGGCCCAGGTGAAAGCCGAGCTGGCGTCGCTCAAAACGACGAGCGGATCTAACAAAATTTAGAAAAAGCAGTCAGTAAAGGGGATAATGGCATTTTAACACTCCACCTATTGAGCAATGGCGATGCAACGCGACGCGCTTCTGACCCAGGATGAGCTGGAATTCATTCAGAACATGCAGCACAACCCGCAACTCAACGTGCGGGATGCATCGTCGAGCCTGACGGTCAACGGTGGCGCGCAGATCCGCGACTTGCTCACCCGCCTGGCCGCTCATGACCATGTCACCATCCAGGCCCAGTTCGACAATCAGCAACTGACGTTTCCACTGCAACTGGTGGAGGATGAGTTTCACGCGGTCCATCTGCGCCTGGGCGTGCCGAGTATCTTCGAGGATGGGCCGATGATCCGGCCGTGGCGCCTGGAGCTGGAAACACCGGTGGCCCTGGAGAATATCAAGGGCAACCCAGGCGCGTTATGGGTGCGCGAAGTGTCGTTCAAGGGGGTGCTGATAGAGATTCGTGGCCGGATCAAACCGCCCAAGACCTTTTCGCTGTGGTTCAGCCCTTCGGGCTATGAACGCATTGCGCTGCGCGGATCGTTCGAACGGGAAACCGCGCGCGGGCTGTTCGCCTACCGACTGGGCCAGGGCAACGCCGATGAAACCGAGCGCCTGCGCCAGTTCATCCTGCACCAGCACCGCCTGGTTTACCCGCAAGTACATGCCTGAAATCAGGTGTCGAGGCTACCGCTCAGGAAGAGCTGCAAGCGGCGCTGCATCAGTTGCCCCTCATTACCCAGGCAGCCGATTGACGAGCCCGCCAGGCTTTCCTGCGCCAGGTCCGCTGCATCACCGGCCAGCAACAGCGGGCAATTCAATGTCAGCGCCAGGCGCTTGAGCCGCTGCGGCAGATCACTGCCGGGGGCACGGTTGGAAAACAGCACCAGGGCTTGCGGCTGGGTCTTTTCACAGACCAGGGTCAACTCATCGAACGGCTGGCCGACGCCCAGTAGTTTTACCGCAAGTTTGTCCGCCGCCATCAACAGGCCCGCGACCAACAACTCCAGCTCGCGGCATTCCCCGGCAATCGCCGCCACCAGCACGCGCGGCCCCGGCACGGCGGCGGCGGCCTGGAGGCGTTGCGCGGCACGCGAGCGCAGGAAGCTGTCGAAGAACAGCCATTCGCTGGCCTGGCCGAAACGCCCCTGGTGACGCAACAACTCCTGCCAAAGCGGCATGAGGATGTCTTGAAACACGATGGGCAGCGGATAATCGCAACAGAGCTGGCCGTAGAGCAGGTCCAACTGGCGGTCGTCGAACGCGCTGATGGCCATGCGCAGCTGGCGTTGCCACTGGCGCCACTGCAGCGCAGCCTCGGAAACCGCGCCAGGTTCGCCGAACCGCTCGCCTCGCGCGAGGATCCTGGCGACTTTACTCACCGCCACGCCACGTTCGATCCAGTCGAGAATCCGGTGCACCGTGTCAATGTCGTTGCGCGAATACAACCGGTGCCCGCTTTCGGTGCGGGTGGGCTGGATAAGGCCGTAGCGCCGCTCCCAGGCACGCAAGGTCACCGGGTTGACGCCGGTCAGCCGAGCGACTTCACGAATCGGGAAAAGGTCAGCGCAAGCGGGTGCGTTCACTGGGGATGTTTCGCGCTGGGGAGCAATAATTTCGGGCATTAGAGGTCAAGAACATCCGTGTCGATGTGGGGCCTATTTAACGCTTATTCGGCGGGCCGATTCAAGTTGCACGATGGGCCGACCAAAGTATCTGGCGTATTTCGCTGAAACAGGAATAATCCTTGCCTGTTATTTCAGCAAAGCTGCAGCACCCCGCAGCTTCGTTTGTGCGCCGCCTACCCGGCCCAGCGCACCCGTCTATCCGGAGATACACAATGTCTACCTCTCCCGTCACCCTGATGGTTGCGCGCCGTGTGGCCAAGGGTCGCTACGAAGAACTGATGGCCTGGCTGCGTGAAGGCGAGCAACTGGCCACCGACTTTCCCGGTTACCTGGGTTCAGGCGTGCTTGCACCGCCGCCCCATGATGATGAATTCCAGATTATCTTCCGCTTTGCCGATGAAAAAACCCTGCATGCCTGGGAGTTTTCCGCATCGCGCAGTGCCTGGCTGGGCCGTGGCAGCGAATTGTTTGCCGACCCGTCCGAGCACCGTGTACGGGGCATCGATGGCTGGTTCGGCGCGGCAGGCGCGCGGCCACCACGCTGGAAGCAGGCTGTGGCGATCTGGCTGGCGTTTTTCCCGGTATCGCTGCTGTTCAACTTTGTGCTGGGCCCGCTGCTCAATGAACTGGCGCTGCTGCCCCGTGTGCTGGTCAGCACCCTGGCGCTGACGCCCTTGATGGTTTACCTGTTTATCCCGTTGTCCACGCACCTGTTGGCGAACTGGCTGCACCCGACCCCGGCGCGCAAGGTGCGTGAAGCCGCGGCTTGAGCACAGGGGCTACGCGCGCTGGTATAGTTTCACCCTGCCAGCGACCCGAGCCTCCCATGACTGCAACGAACGCCCCGATCCTGATCACCGGTGCCGGCCAGCGTGTCGGCCTGCATTGCGCCCAACGCCTGCTGGACGAGGGCCACCCGGTGATTTTCAGCTACCGCAGCGAGCGGCCCGGCGTGCACGCGTTGCGCGAGCGCGGCGCGATCGGCATTTTTGCGGACTTCAGCGATGAAGCCGGGATCCTGGCGTTTATCGCTGAACTGAACACCCATACCCAAAGCCTGCGGGCGATCATTCACAACGCCTCGGCCTGGGTCGCTGAAACGCCTGGCGACGAAAGCCGTGCCTTCGTCGACATGTTCAGCGTGCACATGCTTGCGCCGTACCTCATCAACCTGCATTGTTCACCCTTGCTGCAACGCTCGGCACCGGCCGACATCGTGCACATCAGCGACGACGTCGTGCGCAAGGGCAGCCGTCAACACATCGCGTACTGCGCGACCAAGGCCGGCCTCGACAGCTTGACGCTGTCATTTGCCGCGCAGTTCGCACCCTCGATCAAGGTCAACGGCATCGCTCCGGCGATGGTGATGTTCAACCAGGGCGATGACGACGCCTACCGCGCCAAGGTGCTGGCCAAGTCGGCCCTGGGCATCGAGCCCGGCCCCGAGGTGATCTACCGGAGCGTGCGTTACCTGCTGGACAACCCCTATGTCACCGGTACCACCCTGACCGTCAACGGCGGGCGGCATATCAAGTAGCCGTTTTTGAGGATGTTGTATGACTTTGTCCCTGCCCCAACACTACCGCGAGATCCTCAAGGGCTTGGGTGAAGACCCGGAGCGCGAAGGCTTGCTCGACACGCCCAAGCGCGCTGCCAAGGCCATGCAATACCTGTGTCATGGCTACGAACAGAACCTGGAAGAAATCGTCAACGGCGCGCTGTTCGCGTCTGACAATGACGAGATGGTGATCCTCAAGGACATCGAGCTCTATTCATTGTGCGAACACCACCTGCTGCCCTTTATCGGCAAGGCCCATGTGGCCTATATTCCGACCGGCAAGGTGCTGGGCCTGTCGAAACTGGCGCGCATCGTCGACATGTTCGCCCGGCGCCTGCAGATCCAGGAAAACCTCACGCGGCAAATCGCCGACGCCATCCAGGACGTGACCCAAGCCGCCGGCGTGGCCGTGGTGATCGAGGCCAGGCACATGTGCATGATGATGCGCGGCGTGGAAAAACAGAATTCAACCATGAACACCTCCGTGATGCTCGGCGCGTTCCGCGAGTCGACCACCACGCGCATGGAGTTCCTGCAACTGATCGGACGGAGCAAGTAGCAATGCCACAACTTCAACCAGGCATGGCACGCATCCGGGTCAAGGACCTGTGTCTGCGCACCTATATCGGCATCAATGAGGACGAAATCCTCAACAAGCAGGATGTGCTGATCAACCTGACCATCCTGTATGCCGCCCAGGAAGCCGTGCGCGACAACGACATCGACCACGCGCTGAACTACCGCACCATCACCAAGGCGATCATCGCCCATGTCGAAGGCAACCGCTTTGCCCTGCTGGAGCGCCTGACCCAGGAAGTGCTGGACCTGGTGATGGGCAATGACTCGGTGCTGTACGCCGAGGTCGAAGTGGACAAGCCCCATGCGCTGCGCTTTGCCGAATCGGTGTCGATTACCCTGGCGGCCAGCCGCTAACCCTGAACCTGCAGTGAGCCTTATGAACGATCAACAACGCCTCGAACTCGAAGCCGCCGCTTTCCGCCGGCTGGTGGCCCACCTGGACAGCCGCAAGGATGTGCAGAACATCGACCTGATGAACCTTTCGGGCTTCTGCCGCAACTGCTTGTCCAAGTGGTACAAGGCCGAAGCCGATGAGCGCCAGATCGAGCTGAGCCTCGATGACGCCCGCGAAGTGGTGTACGGCATGCCCTACGCCGAATGGAAAGCCCAGTACCAGAAAGAAGCCAGCGCCGACCAGCAGGCCGCGTTTGCCAAAGGAAAAACCCATGACTGATTTGGACACCCTGCGCGCCAGCCTCGACAGCGGCGAACACGTTTTTGCCGATACCCTGGCCTTTGTTGCCGCCGGCTACGACTACCAGCCGCAAGCCTTTACCAATGGTGATGTGGAAAACGCTGCCGGGCAGAATGAAGGGTCGTGCAAGACCTTGGGTCTGGCGTTGCTGGAAGGGTTGAGCGATCAGCAAGCGCTGCTGGCGTTTGGCGAGCATTATCGTTCGGTGGTGGCCACGCCTGAGGGCAGTGACCATGGCAATATCCGGGCGTTGATTGCCCATGGTTTGGCGGGTGTGAAATTTACTGCGCCACCCCTGACCCGCAAACCCTGAGTCAAACACAGATCAAAAATGTGGGAGCGGGCTTGCTCGCGAAGGCAGAGTGTCAGTCACTGAATTTGTCACTGGCAGACCGCATTCGCGAGCAAGCCCGCTCCCACATTTGAGCTGCAGCGCTCATAAATCGTGCGCATAAAAAAACCGGCCTCGCAGCCGGTTTTTTTGGTTCAACAGGTTCAGAACGAAGCGTTCTGCAGGCCGTCCAGGTAACGCTCGGCATCCAGTGCCGCCATGCAACCGGCGCCGGCCGAGGTGATGGCCTGGCGGTAGACGTGGTCGGCCACGTCACCGGCGGCGAAGATACCTTCGATGTTGGTCGCAGTGGCGTTGCCTTCACGGCCGCCCTGCACTACCAGGTAACCGTCCTTGGCTTCCAGCACGCCCTCGAACAGCGAGGTGTTCGGGGTGTGGCCGATGGCGATGAACACGCCGTCGACTGTCAGCTCATCGAAGCTGCCGTCGTTGTTTTTCAGGCGCGCACCGGTCACGCCCATGTTGTCGCCCAGGACTTCGTCCAGGGTGGCGTTGAGCTTGAGGATAATCTTGCCTTCAGCGACACGGGCGTGCAGCTTGTCGATCAGGATCTTCTCGGCGCGGAAGGTCTCGCGGCGGTGAACCAGGGTCACGGTGCTGGCGATGTTGGCCAGGTACAGCGCTTCTTCCACTGCGGTGTTGCCGCCGCCAACCACGGCGACCGGCTTGTTGCGGTAGAAGAAACCGTCGCAGGTCGCGCAGGCCGAAACGCCTTTGCCCATGAACGCCTCTTCCGACGGCAGGCCCAGGTAACGGGCGCTGGCGCCGGTGGCGATGATCAGTGCGTCACAGGTGTACACGCCGCTGTCGCCGGTCAGGCTGTAAGGCTTTTTGGAAAAGTCGACCTGGTTGATGTGATCAAACACGATCTCGGTTTCAAAGCGCTCGGCGTGCTCTTTCATACGCTCCATCAGTACCGGGCCGGTCAGGCCGTGGACGTCGCCCGGCCAGTTGTCGACTTCAGTGGTGGTGGTCAACTGACCGCCCGCCTGCATGCCGGTGATCAGCAGCGGCTTGAGGTTGGCCCGGGCAGCGTAGACGGCAGCGCTGTAACCGGCAGGGCCGGAACCGAGAATAATCACTCGCGAATGACGGGTAGCAGACATGACTCACTCCTATCGACCGCCCGGACTACAAGGCGGCTGGAATAAAAAAGGGACCACGAAGCACTTGGGGAAGGCTTGAACTCGCGGGCCCTGAAAATAATGGATGCAGCGTATCGAGGGGGGCAAGATTAAGGAAATACGCAATAACAATCCAGCTCATAGGCGGTCTCTATGCAGTCGAGCCGGTTGATCGACACGTTTGTTTCTGCTGATGTCGCCGCTTTCGCCCAAGAGGTAAAGCCGGTAAGGTCGGCGCGTTCGTCCCTTTGCTCGGAGTTTTCCATGCCCGCCCCTGTTCTTTCCGGCCCGCAATACCTGCGTGAAGGCCTCAAACTGGTGTTGAGCCCTGGCTTGCGCCTGTTTGTACTGCTGCCGCTGGCGATCAACCTGGTGCTGTTCGTCGGCTTGATCTATTTCGCCGGTCATCAGTTCAGCCTATGGGTCGACCACCTGATGCCGACGCTGCCGAACTGGCTGAGCTTCCTGAATTACCTGATCTGGCCGCTGTTTGTGGTGCTGGTGGTATTGATGGTGTTTTTCACTTTCACCATGCTGGCCAACATCATCGCGGCGCCGTTCAATGGCTTTCTCTCGGAGAAAGTCGAAGTGGTGGTGCGCGGCACCGATGACTTCCCAGCCTTCAGCTGGGGCGAGCTGATCGCCATGGTGCCGCGCACCCTGGCGCGGGAAATGCGCAAGCTGGGCTACTTCCTGCCGCGGGCCATCGGCTTGTTTATCCTCTCGTTCATTCCCGTGGTCAACCTGATCGCCGCGCCGTTGTGGCTGTTGTTTGGCGTGTGGATGATGGCGATCCAATACATCGACTACCCGGCCGACAACCACAAGCTGGGCTGGAACGAAATGCTCGCCTGGCTGCGCCAGAAACGCTGGCAGAGCATGAGCTTCGGCGGCATCGTTTACCTGGTGTTGCTGGTGCCGGTGGTCAACCTGCTGATGATGCCGGCGGCGGTGGCCGGCGCGACGTTGTTCTGGGTGCGCGAACAAGGGGCCGAGGCGATGGCGCAGCAGCAAAAAGTGACCCAGTCATAAATCCATCATGCCAATGACACAATGACGACATGGCCCACGACGACACTGTGGGTCATGACGACAGCTTCGCTCCACATCACGCTCATCACCGAAACCTTCCCGCCCGAGATCAACGGGGTGGCCAATACCCTTGGCCGCCTGTGCGAGGGCCTGCGTGCACGCGGCCATCAAGTCGAGCTGGTGCGACCGCGCCAGGGCGCCGACCAGAGCCGTCCCAGCGACGACGCATTGCTGCTGTGCCGCGGCTGGCCGCTGCCGGGTTACCCAGGCCTGCAGTGGGGCCAGTCGTCGATGCACAAGTTGCTGCGACGCTGGACGCGCCAACGCCCGGACGTGTTGTATATCGCCACCGAGGGGCCGCTGGGGCTGTCGGCGTTGCGCGCGGCGAGGCGCCTGGGGATCAGCGTCGTCAGCGGTTTTCATACCAATTTCCAGCAGTATTCGAACCAGTACGGCTTGAGCTTGCTCAGCCGCATGGTCACCCACTACCTGCGCTGGTTTCATAACCGCTCGAGCCTGACCCTGGTGCCCAGCGCCAGCCAGCGTCTGGAGCTGGAACGCAAGCATTTCGAACGTTTGGGGATGCTGTCGCGCGGCGTGGACAGCCAATTGTTCCACCCAGCGAAACGCGATAACGCGCTGCGCGAAAGCTGGGCCTTGAACAGCGGGCAAACCGCTGTCCTTTATGTGGGCAGACTGGCGCACGAAAAGAACCTTGGGTTGCTCAAGCGGTGCTTCGAGACTTTGCAGGCCGCCTACGCACAGCGCCAGATGAAACTGATCATCGTCGGCGATGGCCCGCAGCGGGCAATGATGGAAAAGGACCTGCCGGAGGCGATCTTCTGCGGCGCCTTGCGCGGTGAAGAACTGGCGCGGCACTACGCGTCAGGTGATGTGTTCCTGTTCCCCAGCCTGACCGAAACGTTCGGCAACGTGGTGCTGGAAGCGATGGCATCGGGGTTGGGCGTGGTGGCCTACGACCAGGCTGCCGCAACCCAGCATATTCGCCATGGCTACAACGGAGTATTGGCGATGCCGGGAGACGAGAACGCGTTTTGCGAGGCCGCCAATTGGCTGCTGGAGGACGCCGAAAGCCTGCGTCGCATGCGCCTCAATGCGCGCCAGCATGCGAGCCGCCAGGGCTGGCCGGCGATTATCGAGCAGTTCGAGAACCAGTTACGAGGTGTATGCGGGGAGCACACTGTGATGCCCTCGCTGCCTTACGCAAAATAGAAAGCCCACGGGGCACACCATCGTTTGACTGCGCATGGGAAGATTTACTTGATATTTAAGTTGGGAACGAGCAGCGCCCGCTTACCAATCATTGATACCTGCTGCTTTAAGCAGGGCCTTTGAATCAATGGAGAGATCGATCATGCCAATTTATGGAATGGGTGTACGAAACGGAGTCAACATGCCAAATGCAGAATGGACACGTCAGCAACAATGGTTGGATCAGTCTCGAGCAGAACCGCCCGTCTACGGCCAGGCTGGGCATCAAAAAGATCCGAACAAAATTGATCACCGCAACGAGCTGAGTAAGAGACCGCAGTATTAATCACCAGTGCAGCAAAACTCCCTGTGCACGCACAGGGAGTCCAGCCACTTAGACCAGAGTCGTCAACGCCTCACGACTGAATGGCAGAATGTCGCTCTCGCGGCCTTCGCGCACCTTCACCGCCCAATCCGGATCCACCAGCAGCGCGCGACCCACGGCGACCAGGTCGAACTCGTCGTTCTTCAGACGCTCCAGCAGTTTCTCCAGGCTGGCCGGTTGCGCGACCTTGTCGGTGTTGACCATGAACTGCAGGAACTCGCCGTCCAGGCCAACGCTGCCGACGGTAATGGTCGGCTTGCCGGTGAGCTGGCGGGTCCAACCGGCCAGGTTAAGGTCGGAGCCTTCGAATTCCGGCTCCCAGAAGCGACGGGTGGAACAGTGGAAAATGTCCACACCAGCGTCCGACAACGGCTTGAGAAATTCGCCCAGCGCTTCGGGGGTTTGCACCAGACGCGCGGTGTAATCCTGCTGTTTCCACTGCGAAAAGCGAAAGATGATCGGGAAGTCCGGACCAACCGCGGCGCGAGTGGCCTGGATCAACTCGATGGCGAAACGCGAGCGATTGGCCAGGCTGCCGCCGTATTCGTCGGTACGCTGGTTGCTGCCTTCCCAGAAGAACTGGTCGACCAGATAGCCGTGGGCGCCGTGGATCTCCACGCCGTCCATGCCGATGCGCTGGGCGTCCCTGGCCGCTTGGGCAAAGGCGTTGATGACATCCTTGATGTCCTGGGCGGTCATGCCATGCACCACCACATTGCCGTCCTTGAGTTTTTCCATCGGACCATAGGCCGGCACGCTGCCATCAGGCTCGGTACCGAGACGGCGAACGCTGCCCACGTGCCAGAGCTGCGGGACGATCTTGCCGCCCTCGGCGTGTACCGCATCGACGACTTTCTTCCAGCCGGCCAGCGCGGCCTCACCGTAGAAGTGCGGCACGTTGGGGTAGCCGTTGGAAGCTTGATGGCCGACCACAGTGCCCTCGGTGATTATCAGGCCCACGCCAGCGGCCGCACGGCGGCGGTAGTACTCGATGACTTGGGCATTCGGAACACCGCCTGGAGAGAACGAACGGGTCATTGGGGCCATGACCACGCGGGTCGACAGTTGCAATGTGCCCAGCTGGAAAGGTTTGAACAAGGCTTGGACAGGCATGAGTGCGCTCCACGAAGAGAGGTTTATGACGCGGATAATATGGAGCGCAATGAACCTTGAACAGCACTATTGATTTGGGTGATTTAGGCCTAAAAGAAGGAGGGCCGGTTAGCACTGACCTGTGGCGAGCGGGCTTGCCACAACAAGCCCGGTTTTCAAATAAGTCAGGGGTTCAAGCCAGGGCTTTTTCGATGGCCTGGACAATCGAGGAGTCTTCCGGTGGGGTGCGCGGCGAAAAGCGCGCCAGGACACGGCCATCTTTGCCGAGCAGGAATTTTTCGAAGTTCCAAGTGATATCCCCCGGGAACTCGGCGCCCTCGCCCGCCAGCAAGCGGTACAGCTGGTGACGGTCAGGGCCGTTGACTTCAAGCTTGCTGCCCAGCGGGAAAGTCACCCCGTAATTGAGGCTGCAGAACTCCCGGATCTCTTGCTCGGTACCTGGCTCCTGGCCTGCAAATTGATTGCAGGGCAGGCCAAGCACGGTGAACCCCTGGCCTTTGTACTGCTGGTAGAGGTTCTCCAAGGCCGCATACTGCGGGGTCAAGCCACATTTGGAGGCCACGTTGACCACCAGCACCACTTGGCCCTTGAACGGCGCCAGCGGCAGCTCTTGTCCGTCCAAAGCTTTGAGTTTCAGGTCGTGGAAAGCACTCATGACGAACTCCAGATATCCATGTTCTTCGCATTGCAGCGTTTCGAGATTACAACCCGCAAGCCTGCAATCATAGACGCCGATTGCAAAAATCGCCTGCAGGTTACTGAGCGGTCGGCCAGGGCAAAATCGGAATCGCCGTCACCGCGTTCTGCGGGCTGCCTTCGATCAGGCGGTCGCTGTAGACCAGGTACACCAGGGTGTTGCGCTTCTTGTCGAGGAAACGCACCACCTGCATGGTCTTGAACACCAGGGACGTGCGCTCCTTGAACACTTCGTCGCCATCCTTGAGTTCGCCCTTGAAGCGGATCGGCCCGACCTGACGGCAGGCAATCGAGGCTTCGGCGCGGTCCTCGGCCAGGCCCAGGCCGCCTTTGACGCCGCCGGTCTTGGCACGCGACAGGTAGCAGGTCACGCCGTCGACCTTGGGATCGTCAAAAGCTTCGACCACAATGCGGTCGTTGGGCCCGACGAACTTGAACACCGTCGAGACCTGGCCGACTTCTTCGGCGGACGCCAGCAGCGGCAGGGCCAACAGCAGGCCGAGCAATCCCTTCATTAAACGCATCGTGTATTCCTTTGGTTAAACCAGGATCAGGTTGTCGCGGTGAACCAGTTCCGGCTCGGCCATGTAACCCAATAGTCCGACAATCGCATCGGACGATTGCCCAATAATTTTCTGCGCTTCAAGGGCGCTGTAGTTGGCAAGGCCACGGGCGATCTCACGACCATCCGGGGCGACGCACACCACCATTTCGCCACGGCGGAAGCTGCCCTGCACCAACTTGACGCCCACCGGCAGCAGGCTCTTGTTGCCCTGGGACAAGGCCGACACCGCGCCGGCGTCCAGCACCAGGGTGCCACGGGTTTGCAGGTGACCGGCCAGCCACTGTTTGCGCGCCGCCAGCATGCCGCGTTCCGGCGACAACAGGGTGCCGATTCGCTCGCCGGCCTTGAGACGGTCCAGCACGCGCTCAATACGCCCGCCAACAATGATGGTGTGGGCACCGGAACGCGCGGCCAGGCGCGCGGCGCGCAGTTTGGTCTGCATGCCACCACGGCCCAGGGCACCGCCGACGCTGCCGGCCACGGCATCCAGTGCCGGGTCATCGGCGCGGGCTTCGTAGATCAACTGGGCGTCCGGGTTGTTGCGCGGGTCGGCGTCGAACATGCCGTCGCGGTCGGTGAGGATCACCAGCAGGTCGGCTTCCACCAGGTTGGCCACCAGGGCGGCCAGGGTGTCGTTGTCGCCGAAGCGGATTTCATCGGTGACCACGGTGTCGTTTTCGTTGATCACCGGGATGACCTTGAGCTCCACCAACGCGCGCAGGGTACTGCGGGCGTTGAGGTAGCGCTTGCGGTCGGACAGGTCGTCGTGGGTCAGCAGGATCTGCGCCGTGTGGCGGCCGTGCTCGGCAAAGCTGGATTCCCAGGCTTGCACCAGGCCCATCTGGCCGATGGCGGCGGCGGCTTGCAGCTCGTGCATCGCGCTGGGTCGCGCGGTCCAGCCGAGGCGGCTCATGCCGGCGGCAACTGCGCCGGACGAGACCAGCACCAACTCCACACCGGCCTCATGCAAGGCCACCATCTGCTCGACCCAGACGCTCATGGCTGCGCGATCAAGCCCCTTGCCATCGGCCGTCAGCAGCGCACTTCCGATCTTCACGACCCAGCGCTGCGCACCTGTCACTTTGCTCCGCATCATCTTCAACCTTAGATTGAGGGCTGCGCGACCCAGCGCGGCCCATAACGTTATACCCGGATACCAAAACGCCGCTCCAAAGGAGCGGCGTTCAAGTTTATCGCAACGAATCAGTCGCGCACGTAAATGATTTCCGGACCGTCTTCATCATCCACGTCTTCTTCGTCCCACTCATCGTCGCCGATGTCATGGACCGACTTCACGCCGCTGCGGCGCAGGGCACGCTGGTCATCCAGCGCCTGCAACTGGGCACGGGCTTCGTCTTCGATCTGCTGGTCGAGTTCGGCCAGCTCTGCCTTGAACACCGGGTCGGCCGCGAGGCGGTCGGCGCGGTCTTCGAGGTAGCGCATGATGTCGCGGGTCAGGCGCTCGGTGCCTTCTTTGGCGATGGCCGAGATCACATAGACCGGACCTTCCCACTCCAGGCGGTCGACGATTTCCTTGACGCGTTCCTCGTGTTCTTCTTCGAGGATCTGGTCGCACTTGTTCAGCACCAGCCAGCGATCACGCTCGGCCAGGGCCGGGCTGAACTTGGTCAGTTCGCTGACGATCACTTCGGCGGCGTCCGCAGCACTGGTGTCATCCAGCGGTGCCATGTCGACGAGGTGCAGCAGCAAACGGGTACGCGACAAGTGCTTGAGGAAGCGAATCCCCAGGCCGGCACCATCGGAAGCCCCTTCGATCAGGCCGGGAATGTCGGCGATCACGAAGCTTTTCCAACGGTCGACGCTGACCACGCCCAGGTTTGGCACCAAGGTGGTGAACGGGTAGTCGGCAACTTTCGGCTTGGCGGCCGAGACCGAGCGGATGAAGGTACTTTTGCCAGCGTTCGGCAGGCCCAGCAGGCCCACGTCGGCGAGTACTTTCATTTCCAGCTTGAGGTCACGCTGCTCGCCCGGCTTGCCAGGGGTCGTCTGGCGTGGTGCACGGTTGGTACTGGACTTGAATCGGGTGTTACCCAGACCGTGCCAGCCGCCCTGCACCACCATCAGCTTCTGGCCGGCCTTGGTCAGGTCGCCAATCACTTCCTGGGTGGCCGAGTCGATGATCGTGGTGCCGACCGGTACGCGCAGTACCATGTCCTCACCTTTTTTACCGGTGCAGTCGGTGCTGCCGCCATTGGAGCCACGCTCGGCATCGAAGTGCCGGGTGTAACGGTAGTCGACCAGGGTGTTGAGGTTTTCGTCGGCCATCAGGTAGATGGAACCGCCGTCACCGCCGTCACCGCCGTTGGGGCCACCGTTTTCGATGAACTTTTCGCGGCGGAAACTCATGCAACCGTTACCGCCGTCGCCTGCTTTTACTCGGATGGAAACTTCATCAACGAACTTCATAACAAAACGCCTCTCGCCGCATGGACGAGCTTAAAAAACCAAGACATAAGACTCTTGCAAAAATGAGCGTAGCGACCTCAATCAGCGACCGCAAATCCAGCCCCGGAGCCCATCACAAACAGCTTTGCAAGAGACTCACCCCACAAACGAAAAAGCCCCGTCGCGAGACAGGGCTTTTCCAGCGATCTCGCAGTTAGGCTGCGACAACGCTCACGTAACGGCGGTTGAACGCGCCTTTTACTTCAAACTTGATCACGCCTTCGATTTTCGCGAAGAGGGTGTGATCCTTACCCATGCCTACACCGTAACCGGCGTGGAATTGGGTGCCGCGCTGACGCACGATGATGTTGCCCGGAATGATTTTCTGGCCGCCATACATCTTAACGCCAAGGCGTTTGGCTTCTGAGTCGCGACCGTTACGGGTACTACCACCAGCTTTTTTGTGTGCCATGAGTCAATTCTCCTAGTGAGGAATTAGGCTGAAATTAAGCCTGAATACCGGTGATTTTGATCTCGGTGTACCACTGGCGGTGGCCCATACGCTTCATGTGGTGCTTACGACGACGGAACTTGATGATGCGGATTTTATCGTGACGACCTTGGGAAATCACTTCAGCCACAACGGTAGCGCCAGCAACCACTGGAGCGCCGATGTTCACGTCATCGCCATTGGCGACCAACAGAACGCGATCAAAAGTCACGGATTCGCCGGTGGCGATTTCCAGTTTTTCGATCTTCAGGTATTCACCTGGGGCGACCTTGTATTGCTTGCCACCAGTAACAATTACTGCGTACGACATGGTATTTCTCCGATAATCCTGCTCACCCAGCGCTTTATAAGAAGAGGTATTGGCTGGCATGGCTGCATGGGATGGACGTCCCGAATGCAATTGCGTAAGGCAGGTGCTGCCCAGGAAGTTCAGGGTGCGCGATTGTACGCAAGGCGTTAGCGGGTTGCAAGTGGCCGTCCATCGTGCCTTGACACTCGGGGGTCAGGGTCCTAGCATGCCGCGCAACCCTTCTGGAGCGACTGTCGCTGATGCAACCCCAAGCTTTCTACCGCGCGGTCGCGGACGATTTTAGCGCCGTCGACGGCATCATCAAGCAGCAGCTGACGTCTAAAGTGCCGCTGGTCTCCAAGATTGGCGACTATATTACGTCGGCGGGCGGTAAACGCCTGCGTCCTTTATTAGTGTTGCTCTGCGGCAAGGCCCTGGGCCGCGAAGGCGATGACCTGCGCCTGCTGGCCGCCACCATCGAGTTCCTGCACACCGCCACCTTGCTGCATGACGACGTGGTCGACATGTCCGGCATGCGCCGTGGCCGCGAGACCGCCAACGCCATGTGGGGCAACGCGCCCAGCGTGCTGGTGGGCGACTTTCTGTACTCGCGCTCGTTCGAAATGATGGTTGAACTCGGCTCGATGCCAGTGATGAAGATCCTCTCGCAGGCCACACGCATCATCGCCGAAGGCGAAGTGTTGCAACTGTCCAAGGTGCGCGACGCCAGCACCACCGAAGAAACCTATATGGAAGTGATTCGCGGCAAAACCGCGATGCTCTTCGAAGCCTCGACCCATAGCGCCGCTGCCCTGTGTGGCGCAACGGCCGAACAGGCCGAAGCCCTGCGCACCTTTGGCGATCACCTGGGCGTGGCGTTCCAACTGGTGGACGACCTGCTCGACTACCGTGGCGACGCCGAAACCCTGGGCAAGAACGTCGGCGACGACCTGGCCGAGGGCAAGCCGACCTTGCCGCTGATCTACACCATGCGCGAAGGCACGCCGGAACAGGCCGCCCTGGTGCGCAAGGCGATCCAGAAAGGCGGGATCGAAGACCTGGAGGCCATCCGCGCCGCCGTCGAAGCGTCGGGGTCGCTGGAGTACACGGCGCAACTGGCGCGCGATTATGTGGCCCGTGCGATCAAATGCCTGGACGCCCTTCCGGCCAGCGAATACCGGGATGCCCTGGTGGAGCTGAGTGAGTTTGCGGTAGCGCGTACGCACTGATTCCGCACTGATTAATGTGTGCGAGCTTGCATCTTTGTAGTGAGCGGGCTTGTCCCGCGCTGGGCTGCGGCCCTAATAAAGACACCGCCGAGCTCCAGATACAACCCGGTCGCCTGGTTTGGGGCGGCTTCGCCACCCAGCGCGGGGCAAGCCCGCTCACTACAAGGTTTTGCGGCGCCGCCCCCAGATCGGCAATAAACCCTATATAATGTGCGACTTTTTAGCCATCCTGACTCCCAAGGAGCTTTAGTGAGCACGTTGCCACCCTGCCCGAAATGCAATTCCGAATTCACCTACGAAGACGGCACCCAGCTGGTCTGCCCGGAATGCGCCCATGAGTGGTCCGCCAACGGCGAGGCCGAAGCGTCCGGCGATGAAACCGTCAAGAAAGACTCTGTGGGCAATGTCCTGCAGGACGGCGACACCATCACCGTGATCAAGGACCTTAAGGTCAAGGGCACCTCACTGGTCGTGAAGGTCGGCACCAAGGTCAAGAACATCCGCCTGTGCGATGGCGACCACGATATCGATTGCAAGATCGACGGGATCGGCCCGATGAAGCTCAAGTCCGAGTTCGTGCGCAAAGTCTGAACCTTGCCTCCATCCCGCGCCCGCCGCGGGATGGCGTTTCGCCCTCTCCTTGATCGAACGCACTGTCCATCCAGAAAAAACCATAAACCGCCAATAGGCACTTGCTATTCTACGAATAAGAATTATTCTCATTGAAACCGATCAAGGAGAATACCCATGACTTATTTGATAGATGCCTGGCTGGACCGCCCACACCCTTACCTGCGGATCCTGCATCGGGAAACCGGTGAAGTCTGTGCGGTGCTGGAAGAAGAAGCGCTGAACGAGCTGCAGGACCAGGGCGACCTGGACGTGAATGGCTTGAGTTCGAGTGAACCTGGGGTGCTGAAGGAAGTGGTGCGCAATCTGTTTCTGTTCTGCTATGCCCGGGCGTTGCGCCCGGCGACGGAGCTGCATGGCAAGTTTAATCCATGAGCCAACGCGCAAAACCTGAATGCACCCGGCTCCCACATAGAACCGGGCGCATCAGCAAATTTTACAGAACGTCGAGCAGCTCGACGTCAAACACCAGGACGCTGTGCGGCGGGATGCTGCCAACACCTTGAGCGCCGTAGGCCAGTTCGCTCGGCACGTACAGGCGCCATTTGCTGCCGGCATTCATCAGTTGCAGGGCTTCGGTCCAGCCGGCGATCACGCCGCCCACCGGGAATTCCGCAGGCTGGCCGCGATCGTAGGAGCTGTCGAACACAGTGCCGTCGATCAGGGTGCCATGGTAGTGGGTACGTACCTGGTCTTCGCGGCTTGGCTTGGCGCCTGTACCTGCGGTCAACACTTCGAATTGCAGGCCGGACGCCAGGGTGGTGATGCCCTCGCGCTTGGCGTTTTCAGCCAGGAAGGCCAGGCCGGCGCCGGCAGCGGCTTCAGCCTTGGCAGCCGCTTCGGCTTGCATGATTTCGCGAATTACCTTGAAGCTGGCAGCCATTTGCTCCTGGTCAACACGGCTTGGCTTGCCGGCGAACGCGTCGGTCAGGCCGGCAAGGATCGCGTCCAGGCTCACGCCCGGCGGCGGGTTATCGCGCAGTTGGTCGCCCAGTTGACGGCCAATACCGTAGCTGACGCGGGTTTCGTCGGTGGACAGATTGACTTCGGACATCAAATGGCTCCGCTGTAGGGCGGGTACGAAAACCACTGTTTTGCGTACCGCCCAGAACTAAAAGGGCCAGCAGACTAGCACACATGCCCGCGCTTGATGAGCCACCGCGCCGGCAACTACGTATCTACTACCGAGCCCCAGGTGCCGGGCGACAAGCTGAAGCCCCCAAACATCACGGAGCTTCAGAATGATCCCAACCCCACTTGATCGCCCCCCGACGTTCGAAGAAATACGCAACGACCTGGGGCAGATCAGCGATTACCTGTTGCAGGGCGACCCAATCAGGGCCCAGGCCAAACCTGATGAACTCATTGAGTTGGAACGTCTGAACCAGGTCCTCAAGACGAGCAACCAGGCACTGCTGCACAGTGCTCGCGCCTTGTACCAATCCGTTGAAGACAGCAGCCTGGATACCGAGGTGGGAAAGGCACTGCTCATCCAGCTCAAGACGGACCTGAACACGAAGCTCATCGCGCTGGATGAACGTACGCGAATCGAGAACAAAAGCCGCAAGACCTACCTCGCATTCGATGCCGGCATCGCTGCCCTGGAACAGGAGGCCAGGCTGCGCATCAAGGACCGTTTGCTTCATCCGGACTGGAGTAAAAAGATTGAACATATATCCCTGGGTCCTCACTTGCGCCCAGGTCTCTACGCACTGACCTTTACCTACCAGGGCACACGTGTCGAAGTCGCCGGCGCCTTTGTGCTGACTGAACAGGCGATGCCAGCGGTCGCAGACCTGAGCGACGACGCCAATGTCGGCCCCGTATTGTTATTTTTGCCCTCGCGCGGCCTGGAGGCTTTCGATTCGTTGGCGCAGCTTGATACCTGGCTACAGCACACCCTGCACATCGCCACCCCACGACAAGCATTCATCGATTGTCTGCCACGGCAATACCATGAACTCAGTACGGCGGGAATCTGGCCCCTGGCCCTTGAAAAAATCGACAGCTCCCCCCTTTTTGAACACCTCTACAACGCTCGTATCGACAAACGCACCCTGGACATTGAGCGGGCGCTAAGCCTGATCGACAACCCCGAGCGCAGTGCAACGCAGCTCTATCAACAACTGGATCAGGCCACTCGCGCCGCCCTCATCACCTACGACCAGCGCCTTGAACTGCGCGCCCAAGCCTTGCTGGAACGCAGCCTGCGCTACAGCGCACCGCATTGGTACCGCAGCGCCGATACCGCCAAACGCACGTTGTTGGCCGAGCATATTCAGCAGTACAACCAAGCCCGTCAGGCGCTGATCGGCTTTATGGGCCCCGCCGCTTCACCGCAGGCGCTGGCACGTTATCAACTGCTCGAGCAGCTGGAGGTCGAACTCGACATTCAGGACCTGGACCCCGATCAACTGACGGTCACCACGCAACGTCATGTACCGGGTGTCGGCGACTACGCACATAAAAACACCCTGACTGACCTGGCCCTTCGCGGCCTGCATGGCACCGACGAAAATCCGCAGTCGGATTTCCTGAAAAAAACCACGCTCAGCTACGCTGGCAAGCCATTGCCTGAACGTTACCAAGACCTGACGCCCACCTATCTGGCGCAACTGTTGAAAACCTTGCAGCCACGCTTGGCGTTCAGCCAAGCCCAGCACGATCTCCACAGCAAGCCGGAACTCAAGAACCTCATCCAGCACATGCTGGATCAGCGCATCAATTGCCTGGCCTACGCCGCAGTGCTGCAACATCACATCACCGAGCGGGACTACCAACTGATCCAGGACCTGCGTCTGGGCAACGATCCGCACTTGAGTGCATCAACCCTGTCCGTGCATAACGCCCAACTCCAGGACCTTTGGGTGCTGCGCCAGGTCGACGACGGCGGCAAGCCCGTTCGCGTGCTGCTGTGTACGCCGTTCGCGCCCAGGCCGCAGCACTTCGTGGCATTCGACAGTGAGATCGCCTGCCAGACCCACGTGCTGGGCTGGAGCCGCGACAACGGCTCCGCTGCGGGCAAGCAAACCATGACCGATTACCTGCTGGACCGCGTTGCCCTACGGTTTCGCGAGGCCATGGCAAAAACCCTGATGGGCCTCGGCTTCAAGCCCCACGAACAGGAATACAAGGAGGTCAAATTCGACGCCCCCTGCAGCCACGCCGATTGTCTCATGAGCATGGCGGGCCACTTCCTCGCCACCCAGTTGGACGACCACGAATCCAGCACCCCGCTGTGGTACAGATCGACCGCCGCGACCAACCGCAGCACGTTGCTGGCCTTGGCCGATGACGCCGAGGGCGCGCTGCGTCTCTATAACGCCGACCCGCAATCGGATTATGCCTTTGCAGGCTTCGAGACTTATGTGCATCAACAGGCGAAAATCGCCCTGAATCGCCTGCTTGGGCGTCGGCAACACGATGTCGACCCAAACGAAATCTGGACGTATTACCCCAAGCGCCTTGTGACGTCTACGCCGGCGCCTGTCACCTACACCACCCTTTACCGCGATGGTTATGACGACAGCATCGGTTTTTTAAACGAGTCGTTCGCTGCATCTGCAACCTTCAAAGGCCCGGACGGCATCGACCTGAGCCCGCTGACCGCGCAGAAGGTCGCGGCCTCGGTTCGCGGCGCCTGGATCGGCCAACGCTATATCGACGAAGTGCGCGCCAAGCTGCAAAACGCCAACAGCCCCGGCTACGAAAAACGCCGCGACGCGACCCTGGCGATCACGCAGTTGCAGATGCGCAATGCCGCCCTGGAATGTCAGCTCAAGGGCCACATCAGCAGCGTTGACCTGGCTTGGCTTGACGCCAGTATTCAAAGCATGGGGGACACCTCGGTTGCCGTTCGCGGGCAGTACGGCATTCATCGCCTGGTGATAGACGGTCACTGGATCATCGACACCTTCCTGTTCAGCCACGCTGATAATCCGGTGCTGCTCTACACCCCAAACGCCCCCGATCACATCACGTTTCGCGAAGCACGGCTGTTCAACTACACCCTGAAAAAAATCAGTGCCATGGTGGGTTACTTGAGCACGCGCGCGCCCATCCAGTCCCAGGCGCGCGTCGCGCAATGGCTGACCACCGCACGCCAGCAATTGCCCGAGCACATCGATAGAACCACACCCAGCACTCCGCGCTACGACAGCCTCGCACGCGCCAAGCCACTCACGGACCTGCGCCACGAGCTGTACAACATGAAGCTGCAACGCCGGATTGATAACGTCTTTGCCACCACCCGCAACCGCACGCAGATGATCATGGGCATTGCCTGGGCCTGCGTTGAATGGGTGGCGGCGATTGCTACCGCGCCGTTCCCGGTGCTGAGCCTGGGCACCGGCATGCTATTGGCCTTCAAGGACGCGATGTTGGCGCTGGACGCTTACCATCAGGGCGACAACGACGCCGCCATGCAGCATTTGATCGGTTATTTACTCAACACGGCCGGCGCGGTATTTACCGACCTGCGGCCCGCCCTGGGCTCGATCAAGGCCTTGGGCAGGCAAAGGCGCCCAAGTCTTCATGGCACGCCAGACACCCAGGCCATCGCACTGAGCCGCAAACTGCACACAGCGCTACCGTCTCCCGAAGGCATGCGCCCCCTATTGTTCAACGGCCAAGCGTATTGGGCGCCGACAATCCCGGATCGGCTGGGGCGCTATCTGCTGTTTATCCCTGACGCCTCGAGCGGGCAATTGAGATCGACAGGACGTCTGGTCCAGCCCGCCGCTGATGGCACCTGGAAACGCTCGGGTGTAGCGGGTGGCGCGCCGAAGTACCAAAAGGTGCCAGAGACGGATAACCCGCTTAAGGCCTACGACCTCGACGAGAGCGACTGGCGCAATGTCGAGCCGCTTCTCACCCCCGCCTTCAAGCGCAACCTGTTAAAGCAATACGAATGGCTGGATCTGGATGCATCCGAGGGGGTGATACTGGCCCGTGAACAGCTGCAACCCTTGCACGAGCGTTACCTTCAACACGTCGAGAAACTGAGCCAGGACGCCGAGACGTTTTTCAGCACACCGCCCGTCGTACCGCGCCCGTCATTGCCACCGCTGGTACCTGGCGCTTCCACGGAGCACTTCATTGAAAGTCTTTTTAAAAAAGCCAAGGGCCTGGTCATTGGCGAAGCGCCAGAGTCGCTTGCCAGCAAACAATTCCTGATCGATCACATGGGCGTCCTGGCTCGACAAGGCATCAAGCGCCTGTACATCGAACACCTGCCCCGTGATGTGTTCCGGTACAAGCTGCAAAAACTCCAGACCAAGGGTGCATCCCGACATATCGAACAGCATTTAAGCGCCGTGGACAGCGCCTTCAACCTGCCCGGCGCAAGCGGCCCCTCCTATCTGCACCTGATGAAAGAAGCCCGCAAACATGGGATCGAACTCAAGGCTATCGACGGCTGTGCTTCCTATGACCTGAATGGGGCATTCGATATCAGTGCCGAGGCGCCTGCCCCGCCTCGGTCCAATACCCTGCGCAACTTTTATTCGCACAAAGTGATTGCCGCCGATCTGGTCGATCAGGCAGACACGCCCTGGGTCGCACTGGTCGAGCACAGTCGCGTACGGGCTAGCGGGCAAGTCCCCGGGCTGGCTGATTTGCAAGGTGCTATCGGGCTGCGGATCGATGACGTTGCCACCGATGCGCAAGCGGGCATCTGGGCGGATCCGACGGATTTCAAACTGACACTCAGAACCGCCAACACGCCGAAAACGCCGACACCTCCTTCCGCACCGGCCACATCCTCTTCCCCGCCGACAGCCTCGCACTACAACAACTACGATATTGCACCCTCGCTCAGGGAAAGCCTGCGCAAGCTGGAACGCATCCCCAAAGGCCTGGACACCAGTTATGGTTCCTTAGACAACCCATTCCAGGATGCCAAGCTGGCATTTAAAGCCACACGCAAACGCCTCCATGCCGACGCAGAGCGCTTTTTTAAAAGTTATACGCCGCCTGTTCACCCCTCCCTGCCTGATGCAGCGTTGTTCAAGACGCCACAGGATTTCATCGACCATGCGTATCGCTATTCGTCCGGCCTGGTAATCGGTGAGGCGCACACCAGCGAGGCCGCCAAGGGTTTTCTTATCGAGCATATGGGCGACCTGAAAAAACAGGGTGTGCAGACACTGTATATCGAACACCTGCAAACCGACCTGCACCAACTTGAGCTCGACACCTTCAAGCAGCGCTCAAAAATGCCCGCCACCCTGAAGTCGTTCGTAACGGAACAAGACCTGAACCAAATGCGTTTGTATGATGGCAAGACGCACATCTACACGGGGCCTAATACCTATACCAATATTCTGCAGGCCGCCAATAAACAGGGCATTCGGGTGCAGGCCATCGATTGCAGTGCCAGCTATTACCTCAGAGGACTAGGGGAGCGCGAAAAAGCACGCATCATGATGTTCAGTTACTTCGCCAAACACGTCATCGAGCACGACCAGG
The DNA here is from genome assembly GCF_014268345.1 of Pseudomonas sp. SWRI18. Classification (NCBI taxonomy): domain Bacteria; kingdom Pseudomonadati; phylum Pseudomonadota; class Gammaproteobacteria; order Pseudomonadales; family Pseudomonadaceae; genus Pseudomonas; species Pseudomonas sp. SWRI18. The sequence continues at coordinate 9,582 of NZ_JACCQQ010000035.1, read as the reverse complement.
CTATACAGGGGGCGCATAATTGGGTGGCGTTCGTGGGCAGCGCGCATACGGATACTTACCTCGGCGTTCCGGGCCTGACATCGGTGCTCGGGACGCTCAGCCTGCACATACGCGACACCGCAACCAGCCTGGCAAAAGGGTTTGAAGCGGGTGCCTGGGAGGTGGCCAGCGAAACCAAATGGCATGCCTTGCGCAGTGACTTTGTGCTGAATATAGGGTTCAGTCGCATAAAAGCCCCGGCGCCGTTCGTGCCCGCGGACCGTTCACGCTTGAAGAACATCGGCGATTTTCTGATCGAGCGGCCCAGCTCCAAACAGACGATTCTTCTGCATAAATCCAATAGCGGTCAGATTGTCTCCACGCCCATTCAGATAGATGACACCGGACACTTTTTCATCGACCGCTGGGATGCACTCAAGGGTAAGCGATTTTTGTCGCAGGACACGCTGATCCAGGCACTCAGGTATGAGATACACCTGATCCCCGTGTAACGACAACCTCGACGATTGCCTCCACCAAGAGGCAATTTCCCCCATCCGTCGGGACGCGCCTGCGCAAGTAAAAAAAACTACAGCTCAAGGGTTTGCGGCCGATACGGACGTACACCTTTGCTGGCATCAAAAACAAAAACTTCCAGCTCCAGAAAACAAATCGACTGCGTGCCTGGAGGCATAGTAATGAACAGCTGGTTCGGCAACATCAGCGTCAACCTCAAACTCGGCCTGGGCTTTGGCTTGGTGCTGGTTCTCACCTCGATCCTGGCTTTCACCGGCTGGACCAGCCTGGGGGGCCTGATCGACCGCAGCAATTGGATGAGCGACATTACCCAGCTCAATGCCTCGCTGACCAAACTGCGCGTCGTGCGCCTGCAGTACATGCTGGCCAATGGCGACGAAACCGTGGCACAGAACGTACAGGCCAATCTGGACGTCTTCGCCGCCCAGCAACAGAAGCTGCTCAACAGCTTCAAGAGCCCGGAAAACCTCAAGCTGCTCAACCAGCAAAAGGCCCTCATCACCGCCTATCAACAGTCGCTGAACAAAATGCGTGAGGCCTACCGTAATAGCAACGCCGCGCGCCAGGTGATGAGCGACAAGGCCGAGATCGCCAATAACCAGATCAATGCCCTGGACGCCAGCGTGCAGCAGATGGCCGACAGCCCGGAGCGCTTCGCGCAGTTCCAGGCGGTAACCCGTGCCAAAGAAGAATTCCTGATGGCCCGCTATGAAGTGCGCGGCTACATCGCCAATGTCAACGCCGACACCGAAGCCCAGGCCGCCGCACAGATTGAAAAAGCCATTGGCGGCTTGAAAGGCCTTGGCGCCGTGTTTGGCGCCAGCCAGCAAAACGCGCTGGCCTCCCTGGAAACAGCCCTTGGCGCCTATCGCACTGCGGTGCAGAACTACAAGGCCGCCAATGCCAATATCGTCAGCGCCCGCGCCGAAATGACCACCCAGGGCACCGACATCGTGTCCCTCAGCGACAAGCTCTACGACATCCAGCTGGAACGCCGTGATATCGAAAGCGCCCAGGCCCGTAGCCTGCAATTGATCAGCACCCTGCTGGCCCTATTGGTCGGTGTCATCGCCGCATGGGTCATCACCCGCCAGATCACCCGCCCGCTGCAGGAAACCCTGGCCGTGGTCGATCGCATTGCCTCGGGCGATCTGAGCCATACCATCCAGGTTACCCGCCGCGACGAACTGGGCGTGCTGCAACAAGGCATCCAGCGCATGGGCACCACCTTGCGTGAATTGATCAGCGGTATCCGTGACGGCGTGACCCAGATCGCCAGCGCCGCCGAAGAGCTGTCGGCCGTGACCGAGCAGACCAGCGCAGGCGTCAACAGCCAGAAGATCGAGACCGATCAGGTCGCCACGGCCATGCACGAAATGACCGCCACCGTGCAGGAAGTTGCGCGCAACGCCGAACAGGCTTCGCTGGCCGCCGCCGATGCCGATGGCCAAGCCCGCGCAGGCGACAAAGTGGTGGCTGAGGCCATCGCCCAGATCGAACGTCTGGCCGCTGAAGTGGCACGCTCCACCGATGCCATGGCGCACCTGCAACAAGAGAGCAACAAGATCGGCAGCGTGATGGACGTGATCAAGGCCGTGGCCGAACAAACCAACCTGCTGGCACTCAACGCGGCGATTGAAGCGGCGCGAGCCGGCGAAGCCGGCCGTGGGTTTGCCGTCGTGGCCGACGAAGTGCGGGGCCTGGCCCAGCGCACGCAGAAATCCACCGAAGAAATCGAAGGCCTGGTAGCCGGTTTGCAGAACGGCACCCAGCAAGTGGCCAACGTGATGAACAACAGCCGCAGCCTCACCGACAGCAGCGTCGAGCTGACGCGCAAGGCCGGTGTGTCGCTGGAAAACATCACGCGTACCGTGTCCAATATCCAATCGATGAACCAGCAGATCGCTGCCGCCGCCGAGCAACAAAGCGCCGTGGCCGAAGAGATCAGCCGCAGCATTGTGAATGTGCGTGACGTGTCCGAGCAGACCGCCACGGCCAGTGACGAGACGGCCAAGTCGAGTGTGGAACTGGCGCGCCTGGGCAGCCAGTTGCAGCAGATGGTCAGTCATTTCCGGGTGTAACGACCGGCGCATTCAATGTGGCGAAGGAGATTCATTGTGGCGAGGGAGCTTGCTCCCGTTGGGCTGCGTAGCGGCCCCAAAATCTGGGGAGCGCTGCGCACTCCAACGGGAGCAAGCTCCCTCGCCACAGGCAAACTTAGACATACTCGGCCCTCCGTGAGTTGGGCCTTACCTCCAGCGCACTTACCGGAACACGTGAGCCTTCGGATGCACGTCAGTGCTCCTGTGAGGCGCTGGGTTTATGGTCCTCCCGCATGGATCCGGCACGGGTTGCAAGCCCGTGGCGGTCGGTCCAAAAATGTGCGCGCGAACCCAACCAACCTGCATCACGACGAACGCAGAACGAGGGCGATATTAGCTCACCCCCGACTCCAATGTGTGACAGACAAAGGCCGATTACTCCTTGAGTTGTTGCCATATTTTGCAGTCGTTACCAACAAGCTTCCGACGCTTTAACATGTACAACTCAATCATTTTCAGGTCTTGCATGAGCCCCTGAAGCAGCAGTAGTATTGCACTCACGTCAGTGCTCCTGTGAGAGCGCAAACCCAGCCGCAAACTGGGATTGCAATAAAAAACCGCCTTATTCGGGCGGTTTTTTATTGCCCGCAAATCACCCCTCAGTCCTCACCTTCCTCGACAAACACCACCCGATTCCCAAACGGATCCTTGATGCTCATCTCACGCGAGCCCCACGGCGTTGCTTCAACCTCAGGCTTGGCATAACGGTAATCCTTGCCCAGCAATTGCTGCTGATACGCGTCCACGCCTGGCGCCTGGATCCGCACCGCCGCGCCCGGTGACGCATCGCCATGGTGCTCGGACAAATGCAGCACGCACTCACCCAACGACACCTGCAAGTACAGCGGAAAATTGGCCTCGAACCGATGCTGCCAATCGACCTTGAACCCGAGAAAGTCGACGTAGAATTCCAACGCCTTGGCCTCGTCGAAAATCCGCAGGATGGGGGTGACTTTTCCTAAGTGCATGGCGACCGCTCCGTGTATGAGATCGCCCACTATAAAGCTGAAAACCCGCCACGCAAATCCCCGCTGCGTGCCAGGAAGCGGCCCGGCCGCTGGCCGTTGGCCTGCCCATCGCGGTAGCTCAGCACGCCATTGACCCACACCCCGTCAATGCCCTCTGCCGCACGCTGCGGCGCCTTGAAATCCGCCACATCGCGTATACGCAAAGGGTCGAACAACACCAGGTCGGCCCAGTGCCCTTCACGGATTTCTCCTCGCTGCGCCAGGCCAAAACGCGCCGCCGACAGGCCGGTCATCTTGTGCACGGCGGTATGCAGCGGGAACAACCCGACGTCGCGACTGAAGTGCCCCAGCACCCGTGGAAATGCACCCCACAAACGCGGATGCGGGAACGGGTCTTCAGGCAGCCCATCGGAACCCACCATCGACAAGGGATGCGCCAGGATGCGCCGTACATCCGCTTCGTCCATCCCGTAATACACCGCCCCCGCCGGTTGTAGCCGACGCGCTGCCTCCATCAGCGAAACGTTCCAGTCGCCGGCGATAGCCTGCAGGTCACGCCCGCCCATGTCCGGGTGCGGCGTCGACCAGGTGATGGTGATACGGAACGCATCGGTGACTTGCTTGAGGTCCAGGGTCGAGGAACTGGCGGCATAGGGATAACAGTCGCAGCCCACCGGGTGGGTTTTCGCCGCCCGTTCCAGGGATGCCAGCAGTTGCGGACTGCGCCCCCAGTTTCCCGCGCCCGCGCACTTGAGGTGGGAAATGATCACCGGCGCCTGGGCATGCCGGCCGATCTGGAAGGCTTCGTCCATCGCTTCCAGCACCGGCTCGAATTCGCTGCGCAAATGGGTGGTGTACACCGCGCCGAAGGCCGTCAGCTCTTCGCTCAGTTGCAGCACCTCGTCGGTCTCGGCGTTGAACGCACTGGCGTACGCCAGGCCTGTGGATAAACCCAGGGCGCCGGCGGCGAGGCTTTCCTGTAACTGCACGCGCATGCCTGCGATTTCAGCCGGCGTGGCGGTGCGGTGCAAATCGTCCATATGGTTGCTGCGCAATGCCGTGTGGCCGATCAAGGCCGCAACGTTCACCGCAGGGTGGGCGCTTTGCACCGCGGCGCGGTAGTCGGCAAAACGTGGATACACGAACGCTTCACGCTGGCCCAGCAGGTTCATCGGGTCTGGCGGATCACCCTGCAAACTCACCGGCGAGGCGCTGATGCCGCAGTTGCCGACGATCACCGTGGTGATGCCCTGGCTGAGTTTGGGCAGCATCTGCGGGTAACGGATCACCACGGTGTCATCGTGGGTGTGCACATCGATGAACCCCGGCGCCAATACGCGGCCGGCGGCATCGATCTCTTGCTCGGCAGCGGCCGTGGACAAATCGCCGATCGTTGCGATGCGCCCGTCGCGCAACCCCACATCGGCCGGGTAGCCGGGGGTGTTGCTGCCATCGATGACCAGCGCCTGGCGAATCAGCGTGTCGTACTTCATATCAGTCTCCGAGCGGCAGGCTGTCGGGGCCGCCGCGATAATCGTCGAGGGCCAGCTTGATCCGGCGCAGGCGTTCCTGGTTGGCGTCCGGCAGGGCCAGCGCCAGTTCGGTGGCGAGCAGATCAATGGCCAGCAACATGCCGTAGCGCGCCGCCGTGGGTTTGTAGATAAAACTGGTTTCGGCCGGTTGCAATGGCAGCACGACATCCGCCAACAGGGCCAGGGGCGAATCGGCCAGGGTGATGGCGAGAATGCGCGCGTCGTAGTTGCGCGCCAGCTCCACCACGTCCAGCAATTCGGGGGTAAGGCCACTCAAGGAACACACGATCAGCGCCTGTTCGGGGCCCAGGGTCGCCGCCGTGATACGCATCATCACCGGGTCGTGGCAGGCGGCAATTGGATAACCCAGGCGCACCAGGCGCACTTGCAACTCATCGCTGCACAGGCTCGACGGGCCGCCCATGCCGAACGCATGAATCATCCGCGCCTTGCCCAACAGGCTCACTGCATCCACAAAACTCGTCTGGTTGAAGCCCGACAAGTGCTGACGCAATGTGGACTCGATGTCACCCAGGATCTGCCGATGAAACGCCGATTGTTCCGGCAACCCAGCCGGGTCGAGGAAGCGACTGCCCACGCCACTGGCCTGGGCCAGTTGCAGGCGCAAGTCGCGCAAATCCCGGCACCCGACACTGCGCGCAAAGCGCGACAAGGTCGCGGTGCTGACCTCGGCCCGTTGGGACAAGGCCTCCAGGCTGGCCGACGCGGCAAAGCCCACGTCATCGAGCATCAGCCTGGCGATACGCCCCTCCCCTGCGCTGAAGGAAGCCTGGCGGGCGCGGATCTGGTAGAGGATGTCCATGGGGTCTCCGGGTTACCGAACAGGGCTCATAACAACAGTGAAAGGCCGTACGTCAGGCCGAAGGCGACCAGCGAAATCAGGGTTTCCAACACGGTCCAGGTCTTGAAGGTCTGGATCACCGTCATATTGAAGTATTCCTTGATCAGCCAGAAGCCGCCGTCGTTGACGTGGGAAAAGATCACCGAGCCCGCGCCAGTGGCCAGCACCAGCAATTCCGGGTGTGGATAACCCAGGCCCATGGCAACCGGCGCCACCACGCCGGACGCGGTGGTCATGGCGACGGTGGCCGAGCCTGTGGCAATACGCATCAGCGCGGCGAACAGCCACCCCATCACCAGCGGCGACAAATGAAACGCATGGGCCAGGCCGAGGATTTCGTTGGTCACGCCCGCGTCTACCAGGATGCGATTCAACCCACCGCCCGCGCCCACCAGCAAGGTAATGCTGGCCGTCGGCGCCAGGCATTCATTGGTGAACTTGAGGATCGACTCGCGGTTGAAACCCTGGGCGATACCCAAGGTCCAGAAGCTGACCAATGTCGCCACCAGCAACGCAATCACCGAGTTGCCGATGAACAACAGGAACTGGTTGAACGCCGTGCCCGGCGTGGCGATCACGTTGGCCCAACCGCCGATCATCATCAACACCACCGGCAGCAGGATGGTGCCCATGGTCAGGGCGAAACTGGGCAGACGGGTGCGCGGCTCGCGCTCGATGAACTGGCGTTCCAGCGGGTTTTGCGCCGGCAACTCGATACGCGGCACGATGAACCTGGCATACACGGGGCCGGCGATGATGGCCGTGGGGATGCCGATCAGGATCGCATACAGCACCGTCTGCCCCACCGACGCGTTATAGGCCAGCACCGCCATCATCGCCGCCGGGTGCGGCGGCACCAGCGCATGCACCACCGACAAACCGGCGACCATCGGCAAGCCGACCATCAAGATTGAAACGCCCACGCGCCGCGCCACGGTAAAGGCGATCGGCACCAGCAACACAAAACCGACTTCAAAAAACAGCGGCAGCCCCACCAGGAACGCGATGCACACCATCGCCCAATGGGCATTGCGCTCGCCGAACCGGTTGATCAACGTACGCGCCACCTGCTCGGCACCGCCGGATTCGGCCATCATCTTGCCGAGCATGGTGCCCAGCGCGACGACCAGGGCGATGTGCCCCAGGGTCTTGCCGACGCCCGCCTCGTAGGAGCCCATGATGGTATCCGCCGGCATCCCAGCCGTCAGCGCCAGGCCGATGGACACCAGGGTGATGACGATAAACGGGTTGAGCCGGTAACGTGCAATCAGCACGATCAAAGCAATGATGGCGATGGCAGCGTATGCCAATAGCCCGAAGCCCAGTGATGCGGCCATGCGGTACTCCTCGGAAAGGGTCACGTCAGATCTGTTGTGAAACTCATAAATCATTACCGAGGCGTACTTTCAATTTTAATGAAACTAAATTTCGCCCACAGATAAGCCCTGTCGCGTTGGGATACGCCCAAGGCTCGTCGATGAAAATTCAGGGAGCGTTCTTACACGAAGATCAGACAAGGCTGGAAACTCACCGCGCGCGGTTGAGTCTTAGCCTGCACATTCACTGACGCCAGGAAAATCGACCATGAACCACACGACACTCGCCGCCGGCGCCCTGCTGCTGGCCCTGTGCGGCACAGCCGCCGCAGCCGACAACCCGGCGCTGAAAAAATGCATGGACGGCGCCAGCACGACCGCAGACATGGTCGGTTGCAACGTCAAGGAGACCAAGGTGCAAGACGCACGCCTGAATACCGCCTACAAGGCCGCCCTCGCCGCCCTGGAAGGCAACCGCAGGCAGCAACTGCAAGACGTGCAGCGCCTGTGGATAAAGTACCGCGATGCCAATTGCGGCTTCATCGGTTCGGCCACTGGCGGCACCATCGATCAGGTCAACGGCTCCGGTTGCGTGCTGGACATGACCCAGGCACGCGCCCAGGAGTTGGAAAACCTCGTCGGGCCTTGATCAGTCGTGATGCACCCGCGCACGCTTGAGCAACTTCTTGCAGCGCTCCGACAGATGCAACACCCGCAGGTGCTTGCCGGCCTTGCTGTAGCGCTCGCGCAGGGTCATCAGCGCGGCAATCGCCGAGTAGTCGACAAAGCTCAGGTGACGGCAATCGAGCGTCACCTGGGCCGGGTCGTTGGCCGGGTCGAATTGGTTCAGGAACGGCGTGGTCGAGGCAAAGAACAAGGTGCCATGCAGACGATAGAGCTTGCTGCCATCGGCTTCCAGATGCTCATCGGCATACAGTTCGCGCGCTTGCTGCCAGGCAAAGTTCAGCGCCGCAATCACAATCCCGCACAGCACGGCGGTGGCCAGGTCGGTGAACACGGTGATCACCGTCACCGCAATGATCACCAGCACATCATTGAGCGGCACCTTGTTGATCACCCGCAACGACGCCCAGGCGAAGGTCTGCTGCGACACCACGAACATCACCCCGACCAGCGCCGCCAATGGAATGCGCTCGATCAGCGGTGACAGAAACAGGATGAACAACAGAATCATCACCCCGGCAAACACCCCGGAGAATCGCCCGCGCCCGCCGGAGCTGAGGTTGATCACGGTTTGCCCGATCATCGCGCAACCGCCCATGCCGCCGAACAGCCCCGACAGCATGTTCGCCGCGCCCAGGGCCACGCTTTCGCGGTCGGGGTAGCCACGGGTCTCGGTGATTTCGTCGGTGAGGTTCAGGGTGAGCAGGGTTTCCAGCAGCCCGACCATGGCCATCAGGAAAGCGTAGGGCGCGATGATGCCGAGGGTTTCCAGGGTCCAGGGGATCTGCGGCCACGCAAAGGTCGGCAGACCGCCGGCAATGTGGGCCATGTCGCCGAGGGTGCGGGTCGGCAAACCGAGCAGATAGACCGCCAGGCCCACGCCAAGGATCGCCACCAGCGCGGGCGGCACGGCGCGGGTGATGCGCGGCAAGAGGTAGACAATGGCCATGGTCACCAGCACCAGGCCGGTCATCACGTACAGCGGCGTGCCGCTGAGCCAGCGTTCACCGCTCTTGAAATGCTCAAGCTGCGCCAGCGCAATGATGATAGCCAGGCCGTTGACGAACCCCAGCATCACCGGATGCGGCACCATGCGCACCAGTTTGCCCAGGCGCAGCAGGCCGAAGGCGACCATGATCAGCCCGCCCAGCAGCACCGTGGCCAGCAGATATTCCACGCCGTGTTGCACCACCAACGCCACGATCACCACCGCCATCGAGCCTGCCGCGCCGGAGACCATACCGGGGCGACCGCCGAATAAGGCGGTCAGGGTGCAGATGATAAAGGCGCCATAGAGCCCCATCAGCGGGTTGAGGTGAGCCACCAGGGCAAAGGCGATGCACTCGGGCAGCAAGGCAAAGGACGTGGTGAGGCCGGCCAGGGCATCGGCGCGCAGACGGGTGAGGTTCATGAGGTACCAGGGTCATGCGGGGGATAAGGCGGGGAATGGTACGGAATTGAAGGGGCTGGGGCTAGTCTGGGGGACCGGGGTGCCTGCGATGGCCATAGGCATCTAAGGTTGAAAATCTCTCTGTAGTGAGCGGGCTTGCCCCGCGCTGGGCTGCGAAGCGGCCCCAATAAAGACACCGCCGAGTTCCAGAT
>NZ_JACCQQ010000034.1:0-36269 GCF_014268345.1 Pseudomonas sp. SWRI18 | reverse complement strand
CTCGCATAACTCTTTGTTTACCAAGGAGTTTTCCGTTTCGACTGCGCCGGAAGTGGGGCGAATTATAGACTTCCAGAATCTGCCGTCAACCCTTTATTTGGTTTTCCTATCAACTGACCCATAAACCTCCAAAATCCACGGCCTATCAACCGTCGAAACGAATAATTGAGCACTATATTGCTCATTCCTGAACAGTTGAGCATCATAGCGCCCACGCTCTCTTACTATGACTTCGGACGAACACCCTAATGACCACCTCCCCTCGCAGCCTGGGTTCGACATTGTTTCCTGTCGGCCTGCTGCTGATCGCGATGGCTTCAATCCAATCGGGCGCCTCGCTGGCCAAAAGCATGTTCCCCATCGTCGGCGCCCAAGGCACCACGACCCTGCGCCTGATTTTCGCCAGCGTGATCATGCTGCTTCTATTACGTCCATGGCGGGCCAAACTGACTGCCAGCTCCCTGCGCACCGTGATCATCTATGGGATGGCTCTGGGCGGCATGAACTTGCTCTTCTATATGTCCTTGCGCAGCGTGCCCCTGGGTATCGCAGTTGCACTAGAATTCACTGGGCCGCTTGCGGTGGCGCTCTACGCCTCACGTCGTGTGGTAGATTTCCTGTGGATCGCCCTCGCGATCGTTGGCTTGCTCCTGCTCATTCCCATGGGCGAAACCAGCAGCGGTATCGACTTGGTGGGCGCCGCCTACGCTCTGGGAGCGGGTGTCTGCTGGGCGCTCTATATTCTGTATGGTCAGAAGGCCGGTAACGACAACGGCGTCCAAACCGCCGCCCTTGGCGTGATGATCGCCGCCTTGTTTGTCGCGCCTGTCGGCATCGTCCATGCGGGCAGCGCCTTGCTGACGCCCGCCTTGATCCCGGTCGCCATCGCTGTCGCCATCCTGTCTACCGCCCTGCCCTACACCCTGGAAATGGTCGCTTTGACGCGTCTCCCCGCCCGCACCTTCGGTACGCTCATGAGCATCGAACCGGCTTTCGGCGCCCTCTCGGGCCTGTTCTTCCTGCACGAGCACCTGTCCCTGGCGCAATGGCTGGCCATCATTTGCATCATCCTGGCCTCGGTAGGTGCCACGGTGACGATGCGCAACGAGTCGAAGCCGTTGGTTCCAGCCGATTGAGATCTGTTTGAATGTAGCTCTGGCATTTGGCGTCCATTTAGGCCATGTTTAAGCCGCAAACGAATGTCATTCATGGAGAGTTTCGGCAAGGACTGCGCGAACGCTACACCTGAGAGCGAGTAGAGCCGGCTTCACGCTTTGCGAGGCGGCTATTAAGGATAGGAATGAAGCGAATTTTGATACTGTTAATGGTCATGGCCATTGCTGGCTGTGCCGCGACCACCAAGACAGAAGTAAAACGTGGCAAAAAAGGGTTGCATATCAATTGCTCCGGCCTGTCTTCTTCCTGGGACCAGTGCTACACCAGTGCAACCAACTCGTGCGGTGCCAAGGGCTACCGGGTAATCGCAAAGTCCGGTGACAACTCCGAAGAACCCGGCGACTATCCCTTCGGTCTCAACCCTGCCGGCTACACCAGCCGCAGCATGATCGTCATCTGCAAGTAAGTATCCGAGCAGTCATCCCTGACTGCTCATATCAAAATTCCAGGCACCCATCTTGCAAGCAATCAAATAGCCGCAGTACGAACCTGCAGCCACTCAAGTGCCGCACCGCTGAGCAATGGGCTCAGGCGCTCGCGCACTTGGGCGTGGTACGCGTTGAACCATTCACGCTCGTCGGCCGTGAGCAACGAAGGTTCCAGGCAGCGGGTGTCGATCGGGCACAAGGTCAGCGTTTCAAACTTGAGGAACTCGCCGAACTCGGTCTTGCCTGCTTCGCGGTTCAGCACCAGGTTTTCGATGCGCACGCCCCAGCGTCCAGGACGATAAGTTCCGGGCTCAATGGAAGTGATCATCCCCGGTTGCATCGCCGTTTGCGGGGCAGTGGCAGCCTGATAGGCGATCACTTGCGGTCCCTCATGCACGTTAAGGAAATAGCCTACCCCGTGCCCGGTACCGTGGCCGTAATCCACGCCTTCGGCCCAGATCGGCGCGCGGGCAATCGCGTCCAGCAGCGGTGACAGGATTCCTTTCGGGAAATGCGCACGGGACAAGGCAATAACGCCCTTGAGCACACGGGTGCAGTCACGCTTTTGCTCCTCACTTGGCGTACCGATCGGCACCATCCGCGTGATATCCGTGGTGCCACCCAGGTACTGCCCGCCCGAGTCAATCAGCAGCAAGCCATCGCCTTCGATCAGCGCATGCTCTTCTTCGGTAGCGTGGTAATGCGGCATCGCACCGTTGGCGTTGTAAGCAGCAATGGTGTTGAAACTCAACGACACATAACCCGGGCGACGGGCACGCGCAGCCGTCAAGTGCTCGTCGATGGTCAATTCGGTAATGCGTTCGCGACCCAACGCACTGTCCAGCCAGGCGAAGAATTCGCACAAGGCCGCGCCGTCCTGTTCCATGGCGTGGCGGATGTGCTCCGCATCGGCCAGGCTCTTGCGCGATTTGGCCAGCGTGGTCGGGTTGAGCCCTTCCACCAGCTTCACACCGCTATCGAGGTTTTCCAGCAACCCCGCGGTGACGCGAGCCGGGTCGACCTGCAAGCTCATGCCCGACGGCACCGCGCGCAGCGCGTCCGCCACTTCGCTGTAGTCGCGCAGTGTCACACCATCCTGCTCCAGCACAGCCCGCAGCTCGGCATCGACTTTGCTCAGCGCCACAAATAACGTGGCCTGCTGCTGACTGATCAGCGCAAACGACACAAATACCGGGTTGAACGAAACATCAGCGCCGCGCAGGTTGAACAGCCACGCGATGTCATCCAGGGTGGCGATGAAGTGCCAATCGGCGTCCTTTTCTTTCAACGCGGCGCGCAACGAAGCGAGTTTTTCAGTGCGGCTGACCGCGGCCTGCGGAGGCAAGTGCTGATAGATGGGCTGGTCTGGCAGCGTAGGGCGGCCTTCCCACACCTCATTCAGCAAGTCGATATCGGTACGCAACCGTGCACCGCGCTCCGCCAGCTTGCCGCCCAACGTTCGCGCGGAGGCCACGGCCATTACCGCACCGTCGACCGCCACCACGCCACCTTCCGGCGTCTGCTCGGCCAGCCATTCCAGCGGACCTGGCTGGCCCGGTTGCAGCTTCACCAGTTCGATGCCGCTGCCCTTGAGTTCCTTGGTCGCCTGTTCCCAGTAGCGGCTGTCGGCCCATACCCCGGCGAAATCCGCAGTAACAATCAGCGTTCCCACCGAACCATGAAACCCAGACAACCATTGCCGCCCTTGCCAGTATCCCGGCAAGTATTCAGACAAATGCGGGTCGGCCGACGGTACCAGCAGGGCGTGTATGCCCTCGCGGCGCATCAGTTCACGGGTGCGCGCCAGGCGCTGGGGAACCGTTCCTGGGGTCAAAGGCTGCGTACTCATTGTGTCTCCTGCTAACCACGAATAATTGTTATGTGTTGCGATAGATGAATCAGACCGCCCAGAACGCCGGTGCGCTGGCGAGGGCCGCCTTGATCAATTGCACGGCCTGGTCGATATCCTGCTCGGTGGTATACCGGCCCAGGCTCAAGCGAATCGTACGCCCTGCGCTGCGCGTATCATGCCCCAGGGCGAGCAGCACATGGGACGGTGCATTACTTGCCGAATTGCACGCCGAGGTCGCAGAAAACGCGATGCCGGCACTCAGTGCTGCGGAATTGAACTCGCCTTCGCCGAACGTGAGGCTCAGGGTGTGTGGGATACGTTGTGTAGCACTGCCGTTGAGACGCACACCGGGAACCGATGCCAACTGATCCAACAGACGCTGACGCAAGGCCACGATCCGCGCCTTTTCTTCAGCAAACGATGCCGCTGCCAGGGCAAACGCCGTGCCCATGCCGGCAATCTGGTGGGTCGCCAAGGTGCCGGAGCGCAGGCCGCCTTCGTGGCCTCCCCCGTGGATCTGCGCCAGGACTTTCTGTTGCGCCCGCGGCCCGACATATAAAGCGCCGATACCTTTAGGGCCATAGAGCTTGTGGGCGGAAAACGACATCAAATCCACCGGCCACTGCGCCAGGTCGATTGCGACCTTGCCCGCGCCTTGCGCCGCATCCACATGCAACAACGCACCCTGCTCACGCACCCGCGCGCCGATGGCGGAGATATCGTTGAGGGTGCCCAGCTCGTTATTCACCAGCATCAGCGACACCAGAAAGGTGTCCTCACGCAACGCCTCGCTGACCGCCTCGACGCTGATCAACCCATCCGCGTCCGGCACCAGGTAGGTGACGGCCACGCCGGCTTCCTGCAATTGCCGCGCGGTATCCAGCGTGGCTTTGTGTTCGATCTGGCTGGTGATGATATGCCCACCCGCAACGCCTCGCGCCTGGGCCACGCCCTTGATCGCAAGGTTGTTCGACTCCGTGGCGCCGGAGGTCCAGACGATGTGTTCAGGGTTGGCACCGACCAACTCGGCCACCTGGCGACGCGCCTGTTCAACCGTTTGCCGGGCCGCTTGGCCGAACGCATGGGAACTGGACGCGGGATTACCGAAATTGGCGTTGAACCCCAGACACTCGACCATCACCTGGATGACCCGCTCGTCCACCGGGGTAGTAGCGGCGTAGTCGAAATATAACGGACGTTTCTTCATGAAGTTAAAAACTCGCAGGGCAGGTTCCCGAGAGCAGCGTCTCAGGGGCACGGACCGGGACAGAGGTTGTCAGGTTTAACCGATCGAATGCCATTAAAGAAGGGCAACTTTATGAAAATGTGCGTAGGAACGCTCCTTAAATTCAGCTTAACAGGCTGAAGTCGCGTCATGGAAAACAAAAAGCCCGAGGCTCCTCTGGGAAGCCTCGGGCTTTTTGCCACTGAGCGCAGGCTCAACTGGGACGGCCCTGCAGGGTCCCGCTGCGCTCGGCGTTCATTTCACCCTGGCGATCAAAGCCGAAAGGCTTCTGTGGCTGCCGGGTCAGCGCGGCACGCTGCTGTTGATATTCATCAAACGACAAACCACGCCGGCTCAACGCTTCCAGCGCCAACTGTTTGGTTTCTTCGGCCGTGTAGGGGCGCAATTCCGGCGCGGGGTGGGTCGCACACCCGGCGAGCACGGAGCTGACAATCAATAAGCAAACAGCGAGGAATCGGTTCATGGCGGTGGCCCTGCAAAGATTGGTGTCGAGTCAATGAACACAGGCTACTCCCGACCTTGATGGGTGAAAAATCACCTCCCGTGATAGTTGCTATCAACCGCACGAGCACCCTTGATAGCGCTTCGCTGATATTTCTTTATGATCTATAAATATGGAAATACGTTCATTTACGGAATAAACATAAGTCTCTATAAAGGGCGCTGCACCCACCGGCGCTGTTGCCCCCGCAACAGCCCGTGAACACATCACCAGCCAGATTGACCAGAGAGGTGCCCATGCAGCTTTTGACCCTACCGCCCTCGCCCGCCCTCGCGACGTCGATCCGCGCCACGGCCCAGGTCTTTGAAGACCCGAAATCCCAGGCGCTGCTCGACCATATCCAGCAAGTGGCCCCCAGCGAAGCCAGCGTACTGATCATCGGCGAGACAGGCACCGGTAAAGAGCTGGTGGCGCGCCACATCCATAACCTCAGCGCGCGGCGCAACCGGCCGTTCGTGGCGGTGAACTGCGGGGCCTTCTCCGAATCCCTGGTGGAAGCCGAGCTGTTCGGCCATGAAAAAGGCGCGTTCACCGGTGCTCTGAGTGCCAAGGCCGGGTGGTTCGAAGAGGCCGACGGCGGCACCTTGTTCCTCGATGAGATCGGCGATTTGCCGATGCCGATCCAGGTCAAGCTGCTGCGTGTGCTACAGGAGCGCGAAGTCGTGCGCCTGGGTTCGCGCAAGAGCATCCCGATTGATGTGCGGGTGCTTGCCGCCACCAACGTGCAACTGGAAAAAGCCATCAACGCCGGACATTTTCGCGAAGACCTCTATTACCGTCTCGACGTGGTGAGTCTGGAGCTCAGCCCGCTGCGCGAGCGCCCCGGCGATATCCTGCCGCTGACCCGGCACTTTATCGAAGCCTACAGCCGGCGCCTGGGCTATGGCCCGATCACCATCAGCCGTGAGGCCGAGCATAAACTCAAGCACTACAGCTGGCCGGGCAACATCCGCGAGCTGGAAAACGTGATTCACCACACCCTGCTGATTTGCCGCCACGGTGTGATCGAACGTGACGACTTGCGCCTGTCTAACCTGCGCATCGAGCGTCAGGACGACAGCCAGCACGCCGCCGACAACAGCGCCGAAGCGTTGCTTGCCCGGGCGTTCCAGAAACTGTTCGAAGAACAGGCCGGAGCCCTGCACGAAAAAGTCGAAGACGCTTTGTTACGCGCGGCCTATCGCTTCAGCCACTACAACCAGGTGCACACCGCCAACCTGTTGGGCTTGAGCCGCAACGTCACGCGCACCCGCCTGATCAAGATCGGCGAGCTGGCGGTAAACAAGCGTCGCCCCGGCGAAAACCTGCAAGGCGAGCGCATGTTGCATTTATCCGTTTAGGCGGCAGTGCAACGCGTCGTCATGACTGCGCTCGAAGCTGCGCAGTACCTGGAACGAACCAAAGGTCACGGCCGTGGCCTGATGGGCGCGAATCAAGGTCCAGAAATTTTCCTCACCGTGCTCGAAGCACTTGAAGGCTGCCTCGCCCTCTTCCCGCGTGCGCCATTGCAGGTAGTTGAGCACCCGGCGCCCATCTTCGCTGACCTGCACACTCGCGGTGATAAAACCGCCATGACCCTGGGCCAAGCGTTCGCTCTGGAGGGTCAAGGCCGCCACCAGGGCGAACCGTTGCCGGGGTTCGATCTGAAACTCGATCAACTGAGTGAAGCTGCGATTTTTCTCTGATACCTGCATGAACACTCCCCTTTCTCTGTAGGCAGAATCTTGCGATTCGATGCCACGCAGGGTAAAACCTCTAGTTAAGTCAAGGTCAAGCGCTGTCAGGAAGTTTTTGCATGATTACCAAGGAACTCACCGTCGGCCAATTGGCCGCCCGCAGTGGGGTAGCCGTAACGGCCCTGCACTTCTACGAGGCCAAGGGGCTGATCAAAAGCAATCGCAACGCGGGTAACCAGCGGCGTTATCCGCGGGATGTGTTGCGCCGCGTGGTGGTGATCAAGATCGCCCAGCGCCTGGGCATTCCGCTGGCGACCATTGGCGAGGCGTTGCGCGCGTTGCCGGACGGACGCACGCCCACTGCCCAGGACTGGGAGCGTTTGTCGGCGTTGTGGCGCGAAGACCTGGATGATCGCATCAACAAGCTGATGCTGCTGCGCGACAAGCTCAATGGCTGTATCGGCTGCGGGTGCTTGTCGATGGAGGCGTGCCCGCTGCGCAATCAGGATGATCAGCTCGGTGAACGCGGGCCAGGAGCTCAATTGCTTGAGCCCACTCCTGCACCTTGAAGTGATGGCGAATCAACAATGCGGTAGGGCTCCTACACACT
Source organism: Pseudomonas sp. SWRI18 (assembly GCF_014268345.1). Classification (NCBI taxonomy): domain Bacteria; kingdom Pseudomonadati; phylum Pseudomonadota; class Gammaproteobacteria; order Pseudomonadales; family Pseudomonadaceae; genus Pseudomonas; species Pseudomonas sp. SWRI18. The sequence goes on along the minus strand of NZ_JACCQQ010000034.1, from coordinate 28,779 downwards.
TCATGAACAACCCCTCCACGTTTTTACCCTTGCCCCGACCGCCGCGTGATTCCAGGATGCAAGCACTCATCACAAGGAGTCATTCCATGTTCGCCGGATTCCAAAAAGACCAGTGCCACGTCAATGGCGTCAGCATCAGTTACCGCAAAGGCGGTACAGGTCCCGGTCTGCTCCTGCTGCACGGGCACCCGCAAACCCACATCATCTGGCACAAAGTTGCCGAACAACTGGCTGAACACTTCACCGTGGTGGCAGCCGACCTGCGCGGCTATGGCGATAGCAGCAGGCCGCCCGCCAATGACCACCACACAAACTATTCAAAGCGAGAGATGGCACGCGACGGCGTCGAACTGATGAAGGCCTTGGGCTTCGAGCAGTTCTCTGTCCTGGCCCACGACCGTGGCGCCCGCGTGGCCCATCGCCTGGCCCTGGACCACCCGGGCGCAGTGCAACGTATGGTGTTGCTGGATATTGCCCCCACCCTGTCGATGTATGCGCAAACCGACGAAGCCTTTGCCCGCGCTTACTGGCACTGGTTCTTCCTGATCCGCCCGGCGCCGCTGCCGGAAGCCTTGATCGAAGGTAACCCTGAGCTGTACCTGCGCAGCGTGATGGGCAGCCGCAGCGCCGGGCTCAAGCCGTTCACCGATGAGGCCTTCGCCGAATACCTGCGTTGCCTGAAACTGCCGGGCAGCGCCACCGGTATCTGTGAGGACTATCGCGCCGCTGCCGGAATCGACCTTCAACACGACCAGGCGGACATCGACGCCGGCCATCACCTGAGCCTGCCGTTGCTGGTTATGTGGGGCGCCGAAGGCACCATAGGCCGCTGTTTCGAGCCGCTCAAGGAATGGCAGAAAGTCGCCACCGACGTGCGCGGCAAGGCCCTGCCGGCCGGCCACTACATTGCCGAGGAAGCCCCCGAGTTGCTGCTTGGCGAAGTCCTGGCCTTCCTTCGCTGAGCCCGCTTTCCAAACCAGGCAACCCATGACCCGACCCACTCGCCTCGCAGGCTGCCACCGGCCTGCGACGGGTTCGCTTTGCCCAACATAACGTCTCGAGATAATAACAATGACAATCAGAAAACTGCTGGGAACCTTGTACGTACAGGTGCTGATCGCTATCGCACTGGGTGTGTTGATCGGTCATCAATGGCCGCAGATCGGCATCGACCTCAAGCCCCTCGGCGACGGTTTCATCAAGTTGATCAAGATGATCATCGGCCCGATCATTTTCTGCACGGTGGTCGCCGGCATCACTAGCATGCACGATGTAAAACAAGTGGGCCGGGTCGGCGGCAAGGCACTGCTGTACTTCGAAGTGGTCTCGACCATCGCCTTGTTGATCGGCATTCTCGCGGCGCACCTGCTGCATCCGGGGGTGGGCTTCAATATCGATGTCAAAACCCTCGACAGCTCCGCCATCGCCGGCTTTGTCGGCCAGGCCGAACATGGCGAAGGCATCACCGGGTTCCTGTTACATGTGATACCTGCAACGTTCTTCGATGCGTTTTCCAAGGGAGAGATCCTGCCGGTGTTGTTCGTCTCCGTGCTGTTTGGCGTCGGCCTGGTGATGGTCGGTGAAAAGGGCCGGCCGCTGGTGGGTGTGATCAACCAGGCGAGCGAAGTGTTCTTCCGGATTGTCGGCATCATCAGTCGGGTCGCGCCGATCGGCGCCTTTGGCGCCATCGCGTTCACCATCGGTAAATACGGGGTGGGCTCGTTGCTGCCGCTGCTGAAGCTGGTGGGCACCTTCTACATCACTGCGTTCTTCTTTGTCGCCGTGGTGTTGGGCAGCATTGCCCGGTATGCCGGGTTCAGCATTTTCAAGCTGATGGGCTATATCAAGTCGGAGCTGTTGATCGTGCTGGGCACCAGTTCGTCGGAGTCGGCTTTGCCGCAATTGATCCAGAAACTCGAAAGCCTGGGCGCCTCCAAGGGCGTGGTGGGCATCGTGGTGCCAACCGGCTATACCTTCAACCTGGACGGTACCAACATCTATATGACCCTGGCGGTGCTGTTCCTGGCCCAGGCCACCAATATCCACTTGCCGCTGGAGCAGCAGTTGACGCTGTTGGCGGTGGCCATGCTGACGTCCAAGGGCGCCGGTGCGGTGGTGGGCGCGGGCTTCGTGGCGCTGGCGGCGAGCCTGGCAGTGGTGCCGACCGTGCCGGTGGCGGCGATGGTGCTGATCCTGGGCGTGGACCGATTCATGGCCGAATGCCGCTCGCTGACCAATATCATCGGCAATGCCGTCGCCGCCCTGGTGGTCGCGGCCTGGGAGGGTGAACTGGACCGCGAAAAAATGGCGCCCATCGCGCTCAAGCGCGGCCGGCATGCCCGGGCCGCTGCTCGGGCCAAGATCGTTGCCGAGTAACCGACTACGGTCAGGCGCGCCGGAAGGCACGCCGATCCGGTGCTATTCTGGCGGCTCATGCCGCCATGCCCGTTCCCGATGACTCACAAGAAAGATACCGTGCCCCTACCCGAAGACCTGCGTGTGTTCCTCACCGTGATCCGCAAGGCCGGCTTCGCGGCGGCCGCCGACGAACTCGGCCTGTCGCCGGCGTATGTCAGCAAGCGCATCCAGATCCTCGAAACCACCTTGGCCACCCGCTTGTTGCACCGCACCAGTCGGCGCATCGCCCTGACCGAAGACGGCGAACGGGTGCAGCGCTGGGCGGCGCGCATCCTGGAAGATTTCCAACAACTCTCGGATGAGCTCAGCGACGCCCATGCCAGCCCGCGCGGGCGCTTGCACCTGTGCAGCAGCTTCGGTTTCGGACGCAACCATGTGGCCCCCGCCGTGTCGTTACTGGCGCAACAGTACCCGGACCTGGAAATCCGCCTGGACCTGTTCGACCGTGTTGTGGATATCGTCAGCGAAGGTTTCGACCTGGAGATCCGCGTGGGCGACGACATCCCCGGCCAGCACATCGGCCGCCGGCTGGTGAGCAACCGTCGCGTGCTGTGCGCCGCGCCGGCGTATCTGGAGCGCCGAGGCACACCGCAGCAACTGAGCGACCTGGAGCAACACGACTGCCTGGTGCTCAAGGAGCGCGATAACGCGTTTGGCATCTGGAACCTGGAACACGACGGTGCTGTGCAAAGCATGCGCGTACGAGGGCCGCTGTCGTCGAACAACGGCGAGATCGTGCTGCAATGGGCACTGGATGGGCGCGGGGTATTACTGCGTTCGATGTGGGACGTGAAGCCGCTGCTGGAACAAGGCAAGCTGGTGCAGGTGCTGCATGGTTATACCCAGAGCGCCAACGTGTGGGCGGTGTACCCGACACGGTTGGCGTATTCCGGAAAGCTGAGGGCGTGTGTGGAGTTTCTGCAGGAGCACTTCAAGGGGTTGTCGATCTAGCATCGCTCCCGATTTGGAATTGTGCCAATGTGGGAGCTGGCTTGCCTGCTCCCACAATTTGAACCGCAGTGTGTCAGCTGAGCCAGGGGTTAGCCTGGAGGTGCTGGCGTTCGAACGCTTTGATCTGCTCGCTGCGCTGCAACGTGCTGCCGATGGCGTCCAGGCCAAGCAGCAGCGCGGACTTGCGCAAGGTGTCGATCTGGAACGGGATCACCTGATCTTCCGCCAAACGAATCTGCTGGGCTTGAAGGTCGACACTGATCTGCGCCTGCTCAGCCTGGCTGACGGTCTTGCCCAACTGCTGCAGCACAGCCTCGTCCAAGGTGATCAACAACACCCCGTTTCGCTGGCAGTTGTCATAGAAAATCCCGGCAAAGCTGCTGCCGATCAACGCGCGGATGCCCATCTGCTTCAAGCCCCACACCGCGTGCTCGCGGCTGGAACCGCAACCGAAATTCGGACCTACCACCAAAAACTTCGCACCCTGCCAGGCCGGCTGGTTCAGCACGAACGCGGGGTTCGGCTCGCCGGACGCCAGGAAGCGCAGGTCGAAGAACAGCCCACGGTCCAGGCCGTTGCGGTCGATACCCTTGAGAAACTGCTTGGGCATGATCACGTCGGTGTCGATATTCGCCGCCAGCATCGGTGCGGCCTTGCCGGTGACCAGGGTGAACGGTTGCAGGCTCATGGGCGCTCTCCAAATTGGCGGATATCAGTAAGCCGGCCGGTAATGGCAGCGGCGGCGACCATCGCGGGGCTCATCAGGTGAGTGCGCGCACCCGCGCCCTGGCGGCCTTCGAAGTTGCGGTTGGTACTGGAGGCGCAGCGGTCGCCAGCGGCCAGGACGTCGTCGTTCATCGCCAGGCACATCGAGCAGCCCGACTGGCGCCATTCAAAACCGGCGTCGATAAAAATCGCCGCCAACCCTTCGGCTTCGGCCTGGTCGCGCACCTCAGTGGAACCCGGCACGATCATCGCCCGTACGTGGTCGGCCACCTGCCGGCCGCGCACCACGCTGGCGGCGTCGCGCAGGTCTTCGATGCGGGCGTTGGTGCAGGAGCCGATGAAGGCATGGCTGATAACGATATCGCTCAGCGGCATGCCGGCTTCCAGGCCCATGTAATCGAGGGCGCGGCGCATGTCCTGGCGCAGGATCAAGTCACAGACATCCTGCGGGTCGGGCACGCGGGCACCGATGGGCGCGGCCTGATCGGGGCTGGTGCCCCACGTGACCATGGGCTCCAGCAGGCTGGCGTCGAGCCGCACCTCCCGGTCGAACACTGCATCAGCGTCCGAATGCAACTGGCGCCAGCCTGCCAGCGCCTGGTCCCACTGTTCGCCTTTGGGCGCGCGCGGCTTGCCCTTGAGGTAGGCGAAAACTTTTTCGTCGGGGGCCATGAACGCGCCGCGCGCACCGGCCTCCACCGCCATGTTGCAGATAGTCATGCGCGCCTCGACGCTCAGCGCATCGATGGTCGAGCCGCGAAACTCAATGGCGTAGCCGGTCGCACCCGAGGCGCCGATCTTGCGGATCAGCGCCATGATCACGTCCTTGGACGTCAGGCCGGATGCCAGGTCGCCGTCCACGCTCACCCGCAGGGTCTTCAGGCGCTTGTAGACCAGGGTCTGGGAGGCCAGCAGGTGTTCGATTTCCGAAGTACCAATGCCAAAACCAAAGGCCCCGAGGGCGCCGTAGGTGGTGGTGTGGCTATCGCCCGCGGCGATCACCATGCCTGGCAGGATAAAGCCCTGTTCCGGCGCGATCACGTGCTCAATGCCTTGACGCTTGTGGAGGATGTCCAGCAGCTCGATGCCGAAATCCCGGCAGTTCTCAGCCAGGTATGACACTTGCCGCGCCCCACCGGCATCGGGCATGGCCGCGATACGCTTGGGCGTGGTGGGGTTCACATGGTCAACCACGGCCAACGCCGTACCCGGGCGCCACACGTTGCGCCCGGCCTCACGCAAACCGCTGAAGGCCTGGGGGCTGGTGTATTCGTTGATGACCTGGCGGTCTATATAAAGCAGGACATGGCCCTGGTCATCCAGGGGACACACCGTGTGGGAATCGATGTGTTTGTCGTAGAGGGTTCTGGCAGTCATCTTTGCTGGACTCACTTGGGTAGGCGCTCGCTCAACGGTATGAGCCCATCCTACGTAGCGCCCAGGCGCCATCAATGGCGCTTGGGTGATCGCTAGGAACATGTTTCGTGTTCGATCGAGGCGTTAAAGCGCCCTGAATGTGAAGCCGAAACATTTTCTTTCATATCTGGGTTAGGGATTTCTCATTCTCATCCGTCTTAACTTAGATACAGCCCGTCGCGTCAGCAAAAGCTACGACTGGCCTTTTCCGGGCCTGCACTGCCCTCCTCCGATCAAGACCCTCATTCACATGTCGAAGAAGTCACGCTCCAAACTCTGGTTTCTCGTCCATAGCTGGCTGGCATTGCCCATCTGGTTCTTCGTACTGATCGTCTGCGTCACCGGCACCCTCGCGGTCGTCAGCCAGGAGATCGTCTGGCTGGCCAACCCGGATATCCGTGCGAGCAAGCCGACGGATGATGCCGAGCCGCTGAGCTATGACCAGGTAATCGCCGCCATCAAGCGCGAGGAACCCCAGGTGTTCGTCCAGTCGATCAGCCGTCCCGACGAATCGCATTTCGCCCTCAGTGTCGACCTCAGCTACCCCGACGGGCGTTCCGTCGAGGTCTACGTCAACCCCTACACCGGAGCGATCCAGGGCATCAGCCCGTCATTCGACTTCAAGGCATTTACCCGCGCCCTGCACGGCTGGTGGCTGGTGCCCTTCACCAATGGCTACAGCTGGGGCTGGTACCTGGTCTCGGCACTCGGCATACCGCTGCTGGCATCGCTGGTGACCGGGCTGGTGGTGTACAAGCGTTTCTGGAAGGGTTTCCTGCGCCCTACCTTGCGCGTGCGCCATGGCGCGCGGATCTTCTGGGGCGACTTCCACCGTTTGAGCGGCATCTGGTCGATCTGGTTTATCGCGGTGATTTCCGTCACCGGCATCTGGTTCCTGATCCGGGCAATCCTGGGCGACAACCAGATCTCGATCTCAACCGAACCCGTCATCCCGGTGATTGCCCGGGAGAAGGTGCCCCTGTCGGCGCCGGGCGTGCCGGCGCCGATGATTGCGGTGGACGAGGCCATCAGGATCGCCACCCAGCGCATCCCGGGCCTGGAGGCGAGTTTCATCAGCCTGCCGCTCAACGCCTACAGCCACCTGCAGATCGGCGGGCGGGGCTGGTACCCCTTGATGTTCCAGACCGCGCAAATCAACCCGTATGACGGGGAGGTCGCCGCGGCGCACTTGCTGTCCGACCGTTCGAAGCTGGAGTTCGTCACCGAATCCATGCGCCCGCTGCACACCGGCGACTTTGGCGGGCTGTGGATCAAGCTGATCTGGGCGTTCTTCGGGCTGATCATGAGCATGATGGTGTTGAGCGGCCTGCTGATCTGGACCAAGCGCACCGCACTGGCCACGCTCAACGCCTTCAAGCGCGAAACCAAGGCACAACATGCGCTGGCGCCCATCCCGGCGATGCGGGCAGAAACCTCGGAGGCCAACCCATGAGCAAGGCCGCTGCTGCAAAGCCTTCGCCGTTGCGGGCGTTCTGGCTGACATGGCGTTTTCACATCAATGTACTGTTGCTGCTGGTCCCCCTGGGCTTCATGCCCAAGTACTTCGCCGATGCCGCGCTGTTTCGTGGCGATACCGGCATCGGCGAGCGCGTGGCCGGCCAGGTGCAGGTCGGGCCCTGGAGCCTGACCCTCGCGGAATTTCGCAATGAAGGCCCGCGCCCCGACCCGGCCGGCCCGATGAAGTTTTTCAACGCGGCCCTGTGCGACACCTGTGCCGACCAGGTCAAGGCCACCTATCTGCGCATTGGCAAGCCACGCAGCCTGCGCGCCGCCGGGGTGATCTTCTTCGGCACGCCATACCGCATGGGCGCGGGCCTGCCGATTCCGGAACGCACGCCGGCCGACGCCGAACTGTGGGTGACCATGGAAGGCTGGGACGGCGCCATGCACCAGGGTTCCATCCCGTTGAGCCAGGCCTCGCCTGCCACTATTGCCTGGCTGAACAAGCAAGGAGTTAAACCATGACGTTGATGCGCCTGACCCGCGCCGCGGCCGTACTACTGATCGGCACCGGCTTCAGTACCGTCGCCCTCGCCCACAACCCGATGTGCGAGTGCAAGGAAATCCCCGGCGAGCAGATCCAGTGCAAAGGCGGCTTCTCCGACGGCAGCGGTGCGCCCGGCGTGACCCTGGACGTGATCGGCTACGACGAAACCATCCTGGTGCCCGGCAAGCTTGGCGAGGATTCGACGCTGACGTTCAAGAAACCGTCCGCCGAATTCTACGTGCTGTTCGATGCAGGCCCCGGCCACGTCGTGGAAATCGACCAAGCGGATATCCAGTCGCAATGACGACCACCCAGGTTGTACGCCCCGCCGGTGCCGGCCACGAAACCCTCTACGTCTTGCTGCTGTGCCTGATCATCCTGGCGGTGGCCGGCACGGTGGTGGCCCTGCACGGAGAAACCCGGGAAGTCGCAGCCGTGCCCAGTCACCAACTGGACGCCCGGCGCGACCTGAGCGCCTCCGAGCAAGGCATTTACGCCGACCTGCGCGTGACACTGGATGAAATCCAGCTGTTGCAGCAGGAGCAAAGCGCGCTGCCAACCCCTGCGCAACTGGCCGAGGAAGGCTTCGCACCGTTTGCCCAGGACGCCAGTTCGGTCAGCCGTGGCGATCATCGCTGGCAATTGCTGGAACCCTCCGCCTACCTGGGCTTGAGTCAGGCGCCCGCCACCAGTGGCTCGCTGCTCATGCGCGTGCACGGTGCCGAGCCGGATATCTGGCTCAATCGCCAAGCCAACCTGGCCGCCCCCTCCGACCTCTCTGACCAGGCGCTGATCGCAGCCGGCTGGCGGCAGGTGGTTGCGCAATTCGATGCCGGCGTCACCCGCCAGCACCGTCACTGAACGAGAAGACCGATTGCCCATGTCTATTTCATCTCCCCTGTTGCGCCTGTTGCTGGTTGGCCTGTTCAGCCTGATGCTCGCTCCCCTGGCCAATGCCGAAGAGGCCAAACGCCTGCGCATCGGCATTACCCTGCACCCTTATTACAGCTACGTGGCCAATATCGTCGGCGACAAGGCAGAAGTGGTGCCGCTGATTCCGGCCGGTTTCAACCCGCATGCCTACGAGCCGCGCGCCGAAGACATCAAGCGCATCGGCACCTTGGACGTGATCGTGCTCAACGGCGTCGGCCATGACGATTTCGCCGACCGCATGATCGCCACCAGCGAACGCCCGGACATTCCGGTCATCGAAGCCAACGCCAACGTGCCGCTGCTGGCCGCCACCGGTAACGCCGCGCGCGGCGCGGGCAAGGTGGTCAACCCGCATACGTTTCTGTCGATCAGCGCATCGATTGCCCAGGTCAACAACATCGCCCGCGAACTGGGCAAGCTCGACCCGGACAACGCCAAGACCTACACCCAGAACGCCCGCGCCTATGGCAAACGCCTGCGCCAGATGCGCGCCGATGCCCTGGCCAAGTTGACCAGCGCCCCCAACCCGGACCTGCGCGTGGCCACGGTGCACGCGGCCTACGACTACCTGCTGCGTGAATTCGGCCTCGAGGTCACAGCCGTGGTCGAACCGGCCCACGGGATCGAGCCCAGCCCCAGCCAGTTGAAGAAAACCATCGACGAGCTGCGCGCCCTGGACGTCAAGGTGATCTTCTCGGAGATGGATTTCCCGTCCACCTATGTCGATACCATCCAGCGGGAGTCCGGGGTCAAGCTGTATCCGCTGTCGCATATTTCCTACGGCGAATACAGCGCCGAAAAATACGAAGTGGAAATGACCGGCAACCTCAACACCGTGGTACGGGCGATCCAGGAGTCGGGAGCATGACGGCAGCGCAACAACTGCAGGCGGTCAGCGTGGGCCCGACCCTGGAATTCAACAATGTGTCGCTGACCCTGGGCCGCACGGTGATCCTCGACCAGGTGAGTTTCCAGGTGCAGCCGGGCAGCATCCATGCGCTGGTGGGCCCCAACGGTGGCGGGAAAAGCTCGCTGATCAAGACGTTGCTGGGGCAAACGCCGCATCAGGGACGGTTGAGCCTGCACTGGCCAACCACGCCCGGCACCATCGGTTATGTGCCCCAGGCCCTGGAATTCGACCGTGGCTTGCCGATGACCGTCGATGACTTCATGGCTGCCATGTGCCAGCGGCGTCCGGCGTTTCTTGGCCTGTCCAGGCATTACGCCGGCGCGATCGGTGAAGCGCTGGAGCGCGTTGGCATGCAGGACAAACGCAAGCGGCGCATGGGCGCGCTGTCCGGCGGTGAACGCCAGCGCGTGCTGCTGGCCCAGGGGCTGATCCCGGCGCCGCAGTTGCTGGTGCTGGATGAGCCGATGTCGGCGCTGGACGAAGCCGGTATCCAGGTGTTCGAACGCTTGCTGAGTGACTGGAGACTGGCCGGGATCACCGTATTGTGGATCGAGCACGACCTGGAAGCCGTGGGCCGCCTGGCCGACCGCGTCACGGGCCTGAACCGCCGCGTGCTGTTCGATGCCATGCCCAAAGACGCACTGACCCCGGATCGCCTGCTGACGTTGTTCTCCACCCACCCTCGGAGCCCGACGCAATGAGTTATGAAGCCTTTCGCTTGATGGTCCAGGGCTGGGCCTCTTCCGGTTACCTGCCGGAGGCGCTGGCCTATGGTTTCGTGGTCAATGCCTTGCTCGCCGGCTTGCTGATCGGCCCCGTGCTGGGCGGCTTGGGAACCCTGGTAGTGGTCAAGCGCTTCGCGTTTTTTTCCGAAGCGGTCGGCCATGCCGCGCTGACCGGCGTGGCCGTGGGCATCCTGTTGGGCGAACCCTACACCGGGCCCTATGGCAGCCTGTTCGGTTACTGCCTGCTGTTCGGCATCCTGCTCAACTACTTGCGCAACCGCACCGGCCTGGCGCCGGACACCTTGATCGGCGTGTTCCTGTCGGTGTCCCTGGCGCTGGGTGCGAGCCTGCTGCTGATCCTGGCGGGCAAGATCAACGTGCATATCCTCGAAAACGTGCTGTTTGGCTCGGTGTTGACGGTCAACGGCAACGACCTGCTGGTGCTGGCAATCGTCGGTTCGCTGGTGATGGCGCTGGCATTGCCGCTGTACAACCGCATCATGCTGGCCAGCTTCAACCCGCAACTGGCGGCGGTGCGCGGGGTGGCGGTGAAGACCCTGGACTACCTGTTCGTGATCCTGGTGACGCTGATTACTGTCGCGGCGGTCAAGGTCATCGGCGCGATCCTGGTGGGTGCGTTGCTGGTGATTCCAGCCGCGGCGGCGCGCCTGTTGAGCCAGTCGCTCAAGGGGTTCTTCTGGGTGTCGGTGGTGATTGCAACGGTCAGTACCCTGTGTGGGATCCTGCTGCCGATCATCTTCGACCTGCCCATCCCGTCCGGTGCCGCCATCATTCTGGTCGCCGGTATCGTCTTCGCACTGGCCGCCATCGCGCGCGGCACGGTGCCCAGCCTCAAAGGGAATCTTGGATGATGCACCCTGCAATTGGACCATTGGCCCTGGCCATCGCTTGCTTGATCAGCACCTCGGCACTCGCCGTCGAACGTTCAGAGCCCCTCAAGATCCATCAAGGGCTGGGCCACGCCGCACTGAGCAAGGCCAAGTCGGTAAAACCGGTGAAGGTCCTGGCGTCGCTGCCGATCACCTACGGCCTGGCCGAGGTGCTGCTCAAAGACACCGATGTCCAACTTGAGCGCGCCGCGCCGGCCAACCTGCCCGGTTCGCGGCAGGTGTCCTACTTCACCGGGCGAGGTGCGCCGGCGTTGAGCACGTTGGCACTGGACGCCGACGCCGCCATCGGCCTGCGCTCGTTGTGGGCCGATGATCCGCTGTACCCGGTGGCGCGGCGCAGCAATATCCGCATTGTTGAAGTCGACGCCGCGCGCCCGGTGGACGGCGGTTTGCCGGGTATCGCAGTGCAGCCAGGCGTCAGCGATGGCTTGAACAGCCAGCCCTGGCAATCGAGCAACAACATGGGGCGCATGGCCGATGTGCTGGCCGCTGACCTGAGCCGCCTGGCGCCCGCCGCCAAGCCGAAGATCGACGGCAACCTCGCCGCCCTCAAGCAGCGCCTGCTCAAGCTCACCGCCGATAGCGAGGCGCGACTGGCCAAGGCGGATAACCTGAGCGTGCTCAGCTTGAGTGATCACTTTGCGTACCTGGTCAGCAGTTTGAACCTGGAACTGCTCAGCACCGATGCGCGACCGGATGCCGATTGGACGCCCGAGGCGCTGCAGAAGCTCAGTACCGAGCTAAAGGACAACGATGTCGCGGTGGTGCTGCATCATCGCCAACCAAGTGAGGCGGTGAAAGCCGCTGTCACCGCCGGTGGTGCGCAGTTGCTGGTATTGAATGTGGACGGTGCGACGCCTGTGACAGAGCTGGAAACCAATGTGGATCAGGTGATCAAGGCGCTGATGCCGTAGGCAATGTGGGAGCTGGCTTGTCGGATCGCCGCACCGCTGCGATGGTATCGACTCGGTGTACCTGATGTACCGAGGCGCCCGCATCGCAGGCAAGCCAGCTCCCACATTGGGCCTCGGCACATCTAGTAAATGCTGTTAAATCACATCCACACCCACATGAATCGCATCATGCCGCCAGAACTCCAGATCGCAGTCGATCAACCGCTGGTGCTGGTCATAGTTGACCCGGGCTATCCGCAAGCCAGGGCTACCCACCGACACACGCAACGCGGCCGCCGCTTCCACCGGCAGTGAGGTCGGCACGATTTCAAAACGCACCCGCCCATAGTGCAAGTCGTACTTGCGCGCATACAACTCAGTCATCGACTGATTCAAATCGCACGCCAGGATTTCGGGAAAATACTGCGGGTTCAGGTAGTGCTCCACATACAACACCAAACGCCCATCGATGCGCCGGCCCCGGCAGATCTGGATCACGCTGGACAGCGCCGGCAACTGCAACCATGCACATACCGCCACCGAAGCCGGCTGCAGCCGCGCACTGATCACTTCAGTGGACGCCACACGCCCCTGGTCACTCACCATCGCGTGGAAGTGGCTGCGTTGCATCAGGTTGTAGGCCAGCCGTGGCGGCGAGACAAACCAGCCGCGACGTTCCTCACGGTAGATCTGCCCCTGGGCCTCAAGTTGTAACAAGGCTTCCCGCACGGTAATCCGGGTGGTACCAAACAACTCGCTGAGCTTGCGCTCGGCGGGCAATTTGCTGGCGGGCGGCAGCAAACCGTGATTGATCTGCTCCTGCAGCGCCAGGCCAATGGATGTCACCGCCTTGATTGCCTCATCACGCATCAATGTTTCCTATCTGGACTAGACCAGCACCGATCAGGTGCACAAACCGCGCCGTAACTGGGCTTGCACTGCTGCGCCCCAGCCTAGGCATTACAGATGACCGACAGATGACAACCCCTGCCGAGCCCCGACAGCACACGCTGCAATACATCGGCCAAATCCAATACCTGCGGGCTGTTGAGCATGGTCTACGCTGAGTCTGCGCTTAACGACTTCACTGCTTTGAAAACGACATCGACATGAAACTGTCATCCATCCCGTCTAGATTGGCTCAGGTATTGCTCTGACCTAGACCAACAATAACGCCTGAATAAACGCCGCGTTGAAAACGCCCAAAGGAGCTTCGGATGAAACAGCTTTTCCTGGCATCACTGTTAGGCTCGACCATCGCCATGTGCACCGCCGCCATGGCCGCTGATACCGATCTAAAAACCTTGGAAGCCGCCGCGAAAGCGGAAGGCGCCGTCAACAGCGTCGGCATGCCCGATGACTGGGCCAACTGGAAAGGCACCTGGGAAGACCTCGCCTCTAAGTACGGCCTCAAGCACATGGACACCGACATGAGCTCGGCCCAGGAAATCGCCAAGTTCAAGGCCGAAAAAGACAACGCCAGCGCCGATATCGGCGACGTGGGCGCAGCATTCGGCCCAATCGCGGTGAAGCAGGAGGTGACCCAGCCTTACAAACCGTCCACTTGGGCTTCGGTGCCGGATTGGGCAAAAGACAAGGACGGTCATTGGGCCCTGGCCTACACCGGTACCATCGCGTTTATTGTCAACAAGAAGCTGCTGCACGGCTCCGAAGTCCCTACCAGTTGGGCGGATCTGCAAACCGGCAAATACAAAGTCTCCGTGGGTGACGTGAGCACCGCGGCCCAGGCCTCCAACGCCGTGCTCGCGGCGGCCATTGCCAATAAAGGCGACGAGAAGAACATCGCCCCTGGCCTGCAGTTCTTCACCAAGATCGCCCAGCAAGGCCGTCTTGGCTTGTCCAACCCGACTATCGCCACCATGGAAAAAGGCGAAGTCGAAGTGGGTATCGTCTGGGACTTCAACGGCCTGAGCTACAAGGCCAAGATGGCCAACCCGGATGACTATGTGGTGCTGATTCCATCGGATGGCTCGGTGAAATCCGGCTACACCACCATCATCAACAAGTATGCCAAGCACCCGAATGCCGCCAAGCTGACCCGCGAATACATCTTCAGCGATGCCGGCCAGCTCAACCTGGCGAAGGGTAATGCACGTCCGATCCGCGCCGAAACCGACCTGAAACTACCGGCCGATATCGCCAAGAACCTGATTCCAGGCGAGCAGTACACCAAGGCCAACCCGCAGCCGATCAAGGATGCCGATGCCTGGGAAGCGACGTCCAAAAAGCTGCCGCAGTTGTGGAATGAGCAGGTCATCGTGGAAATGAAGTAAGCCTGTAACCCACATTGGAGCTCCGCTGGAGATCCAATGTGGGAGCGGGCTTGCTCGCGAATACGGTGGGTCAGTCACCTCATCCAGCGGCTGACACACCGTATTCGCGAGCAAGCCCGCTCCCACAGTTTTGCCGCTGTTTCTTCAGAAAAATCGCGTCGAACCCATCTGTTGCGGAGCGCCAGCCCCCCATGAAGCACACTGTCATCCTTGTCGTGCTCGACGGCCTGAATTTCGAGGTTGCGAGGCTCGCCATGGGGCACTTGCAGGCCTATGTCGGCGCAGGACGCGCAGCTCTCTACACACTGGAATGTGAACTGCCCGCCCAGTCCCGCCCGCTGTATGAGTGCATCCTGACCGGCGTGCCTCCGATCCGAAGCGGCATCGTGCACAACAACGTCTCGCGCCTGTCCACCCAGCGCAGCATTTTCCATTACGCCACCGACGCCGGCCTTACCACGGCGGCGGCGGCTTATCATTGGGTCAGCGAGTTGTATAACCGCACGCCCTTTCTCGCCGCCCGCGACCGTCATACCGACGACAAGGCGCTGGCGATCCAGCACGGGCATTTCTACTGGAATGACCACTACCCCGATTCCCACCTGTTCGCCGATGCCGAAAGCCTGCGCCTCAAGCACGCGCCGCACTTTTTGCTGGTGCACCCGATGAACATCGACGACGCCGGCCACAATCACGGCCTCGACACCCCGCAATACCGCAACAGCGCACGCTCGGCCGACATCATCCTGGCCGACTACCTGCAAGCCTGGCTCGACGCCGGCTACCAGGTGCTGGTAACCGCCGACCACGGCATGAACAACGACCGCTCCCACAACGGCCTGCTGCCGGAAGAGCGCGAAGTGCCGCTGTTCGTGCTCGGTGAAGCCTTCAGCCTAGACCCCAATGCCGCGCCGAAACAGACCGAACTCTGCGGCACCGTCTGCGAGCTGCTGGGCGTGCCCCATGACAAACCTGTGTGCCGGGAGCTGTTGAAATGAACCGTGGCAAATGGCTGGCGCTGCTGTGCCTGGTGCCTTTCGCACTGTTCTTTATCGTGTTCGAAATCGCACCGCTGGTGTGGGTGCTGATCAACAGCCTGCAAACCGAAGAAGCCGGCTGGGGCGTGGAAAACTTCGTACGCATCTTCAGCTCGAAGTTTTACCTGCAAGCCATCCAATTCAGTCTGGAGATCAGCTTCTACTCCAGCGTCTTAGGCATCATTATCGCCACGCTGGGCAGCTACTCCCTGCGGCGCGTGGATTCGCCGCTGCGCAACTTCGTCACCGCGTTCGCCAACATGACCAGCAACTTTGCCGGCGTGCCCCTGGCGTTCGCGTTCATCATCCTGCTGGGCTTCAATGGCAGCATCACCATCATGCTCAAGCAGGCGGGGATCATTCAGGACTTCAACCTGTATTCCAAGACCGGGTTGATCATTCTCTATACCTACTTCCAGATTCCGCTGGGCGTGTTGCTGTTGTACCCGGCCTTCGACGCGCTGCGCGAAGACTGGCGCGAGTCCGCCGCGCTGCTCGGCGCCAATGGCTGGCAGTTCTGGCGGCATATCGGCCTGCCGGTGCTCACTCCGGCGCTGCTGGGGACTTTCGTGATCCTGCTGGCCAATGCCTTGGGCGCCTACGCAACGGTCTACGCCTTGACCACCGGCAACTTCAACGTGCTGCCGATCCGCATCGCGGGGCTGGTGTCCGGCGATGTGTCGCTTGACCCGAACCTGGCCAGCGCCCTGGCCGTGGTGCTGGTGGCCCTGATGACCGTGGTCACCGTGGTCCATCAACTGCTGCTCAAGAGGAGCTACCATGTCTCGCGCTGAAGCCGGCCCGGCCTCGCTCTACCATCGGGTCGTGGTGTACGTACTGTTTGCAATCCTGGTGTTGCCCCTGGTGGGCACCTTTGTCTACTCGATCGCCAGCAGTTGGTCGGCGACCATCCTGCCGGCCGGCTTTACCCTGAAGTGGTACATACAGCTGTGGAGCGACCCGCGCTTTTTGATGGCCTTCGGGCAATCCTTGCTGGTGTGCGTCGGCGCGCTGATCCTGTCGGTGGTGCTGATCCTGCCGCTGCTGTTCGTGGTGCATTACCACTTCCCCAGGCTCGACGCGCTGATGAACATCCTGATCCTGCTGCCTTTTGCGGTGCCGCCCGTGGTGTCGTCGGTGGGCCTGCTGCAGCTCTACGGTTCAGGGCCGATGGCGATGGTCGGCACGCCGTGGATCCTGATCGGCTGCTATTTCACCGTGGCCTTGCCGTTCATGTACCGGGCGATCACCAACAACCTGCAAGCCATCAACCTGCGCGACCTGATGGACGCCTCGCAATTGCTCGGCGCCAGCACCTGGCAGGCGGCGATCCTGGTGGTACTGCCAAACCTGCGCAAAGGCCTGATGGTCGCGCTGCTGCTGTCGTTCTCGTTCCTGTTCGGCGAGTTTGTGTTTGCCAATATCCTGGTCGGCACCCGCTACGAAACCCTGCAGGTGTACCTGAACAACATGCGCAACAGCAGCGGCCACTTCACCAGCGCCGTCGTGATTTCCTATTTCTTCTTTGTGCTGGTGCTGACCTGGGCCGCCAACATCTTGAACAAGGACAAAAGCCAATGAGCTTCGTCAGCGTCCAACACCTGCAAAAAAGCTACGCCGGCACCCCGGTGTTCAGCGATATCAACTGCGAGGTCGCCAAGGGTGAGTTCGTCACCCTGCTTGGCCCGTCCGGCTGTGGCAAGTCCACGCTGCTGCGCTGCATCGCCGGGCTGACCTCGGTAGACAGCGGGAAAATCCTGCTGGATGGCCAGGACATCGTGCCGCTGAGCCCGCAGAAACGGCATATCGGCATGGTGTTCCAGAGTTACGCGCTGTTTCCCAACATGACCGTGGAACAGAACGTCGCCTTCGGCCTGCGCATGCAAAAGGTCAACGCCGACGACAGCCACAAGCGCGTGCAGCAAGTGCTGCAACTGGTGGAGCTCAAAGACCTGGCCGGACGCTATCCGCACCAGATGTCCGGCGGCCAGTGCCAGCGTGTCGCCCTCGCCCGCTCACTGGTGACCCGTCCGCGCCTGCTGCTGCTGGATGAGCCGCTGTCGGCATTGGATGCACGTATTCGCAAGCACTTGCGCGAGCAGATTCGCCAGATCCAGCGCGAGCTGGGGCTGACCACGATTTTCGTGACCCATGATCAGGAAGAAGCCCTGACCATGTCCGACCGAATCTTTTTGATGAACCAGGGCAAGATCGTGCAGAGCGGCGATGCCGAAACCCTCTATACCGCCCCGGTGGATGTATTTGCCGCCGGGTTTATCGGCAACTACAACCTGCTCGATGCCGACAAGGCCAGTCAGTTGCTGCAACGGCCAATCAAAGGGCAAATTGCCATTCGCCCGGAGGCCATCGAGCTGAGCCGCGAGGGCGAACTGGATGCGCTGGTGCGCAGCCACAGCCTGCTGGGCAACGTGATTCGCTACCGCATCGAGGCCCGTGGTGTGGAATTGGTGGTGGACGTGCTCAACCGCTCGGCCGACGACCTGCACCCCAACGGCCAGCGCCTGGCACTTTCCATCGACCCGAGCGCCCTGTGTGAAGTAGCCTGACGCAACGTTTATTTCAGAGAGCACGAAGGATGGCATTGGTAATTTTTGACCTGGACGACACCCTGATCCACGGCGACTGCGCGACCCTGTGGAGCGAACAGATGGGCCGCCTGGGCTGGGTCGACCCGGAATCGTTCATGCGCAGGAACAATGAACTGATGGACGCCTACAGCCAAGGCAAGCTGAAGATGGAAGACTTCATGGACTTCAGCCTGGAGCCGATGATCGGCCGCACGCCGGCAGAAATCGAGCACCTTGTCGAACCCTGGGTCGAGGACGTGATCGAGCCGTTGATCTACAGCGATGCCACCAAAACCATCGCCCGTCACCGCGCGAACGGTGACCGGATTCTGGTGATCTCCGCGTCGGGCACGCACCTGGTCACGCCGATTGCCGCGCGGATCGGCATCGATGAAGTGCTGGGGATCAACCTTGACGTCAGCCATGGCGTGTACAGCGGGCGCACGGCCGGCGTGCTGACCTATCGCGAAGGCAAGATCACGCGGTTGCTGGAATGGTTGGAGCAGGAAGGTGAAACGTTGGAAGGGGCATACTTCTATTCGGACTCGCGCAATGATCTGCCGTTGCTGCTGAAGGTCGATCACCCGCAAGTCGTGAACCCTGACCCGGTGTTGCGCGAACATGCCGAGATAGCCGGCTGGCCCATTCACCATTGGGCCTGACTACGCCCTTGAATTGAAAACCCAATCCCTGTGGGAGCTGGCTTGCCTGCGATAGCCATAGGTATCTACACATCTTGTAGTGAGCGGGCTTGGCGAATCGTCGCACCGCCCGCGCTGGGCTGCGAAGCGGCCCCAAACCAGGCGAATGGGGTTTGTCTGAAACTGCACGGTGTCTTTGTTGGGGCGGCTTCGCCACCCAGCGCGGGACAAGCCCGCTCACTACAGGGGAGATTTGTCAGCCTTTGAAGGTTGTGTAGATACCTATGCTGCGATAGCGGCGGTTCAGATGAAATATTCTTCACTGATGCACCGCCATCGCAGGCAAGCCAGCTCCCACATTGACTGCATTGCAAATCGAACCTGGCCTACATCGCCTGTAGGACCGGGTTGTCCTAACAACGTCACATGACCGTCAACGCCTTGCAATGCTCTCACAGTGCCTCCATAGTGAGTCTGGACTGAGCCCGTCGCTGTACCGCCGGGTTTTTTGCATTATGCGACCGGACCATATGGAACCGGCTCCCTCAAAGACGGCCTAATATGCGTTATCAATTGCCCCCGCGTCGAATCAGCATGAAGCATCTGTTCCCAAGCACCGCCCTCGCTCTTTTCATTGGTCTCGGCTTCGCGTCGATGTCGACCAATACGTTCGCTGCCAACAGCTGGGACAACCTTCAGCCGGATCGCGATGAGGTGATTGCCAGCCTCAACGTCGTCGAGTTGCTCAAGCGTCATCACTACAGCAAGCCGCCGCTGGACGACGCTCGCTCGGTGATCATCTACGACAGCTACCTCAAGCTGCTGGACCCGTCGCGCAGCTACTTCCTGGCCAGCGATATCGCTGAGTTCGACAAGTGGAAGACCCAGTTCGACGACCTCCTCAAGAGCGGCGACCTGCAGCCCGGCTTCACCATCTACAAGCGTTACCTGGACCGCGTCAAAGCGCGTCTGGACTTTGCCCTGGCTGAGCTGAACAAAGGCGTCGACAAGCTCGACTTCACCCAGAAGGAAACCCTCCTGGTGGACCGCAAGGACGCCCCTTGGCTGACCAGCAACGCCGCGCTTGACGACCTGTGGCGCAAACGCGTCAAGGACGAAGTGCTGCGCCTGAAGATCGCCGGCAAAGAACCCAAGGCCATCCAGGAACTGTTGACCAAGCGCTACAAGAATCAGCTCGCGCGCCTGGACCAGACCCGCGCCGAAGATATCTTCCAGGCCTATATCAACACCTTCGCGATGTCCTACGATCCGCACACCAATTATCTGTCGCCAGATAACGCGGAAAATTTCGATATCAATATGAGTCTGTCGCTGGAAGGCATCGGTGCCGTCCTGCAAAGCGACAATGACCAGGTCAAGATCGTGCGCCTGGTGCCGGCAGGTCCGGCGGACAAGACCAAGCAGGTTGCCCCGGCCGACAAGATCATCGGCGTGGCCCAGGCTGACAAAGAGATGGTCGACGTGGTCGGCTGGCGCCTGGATGAAGTGGTCAAGCTGATCCGCGGGCCGAAAGGCAGCGTGGTGCGCCTGGAAGTGATTCCGCACACCAACGCACCGAACGACCAGACCAGCAAGATCGTGTCCATTACCCGTGAAGCGGTGAAGCTCGAAGACCAGGCCGTGCAGAAGAAAGTCCTCAACCTCAAGCAGGATGGCAAAGACTACAAGCTGGGCGTGATTGAAATCCCGGCCTTCTACCTGGACTTCAAGGCTTTCCGTGCCGGCGATCCGGATTACAAGTCCACCACCCGCGACGTGAAGAAAATCCTGACCGAGCTGCAAAAGGAAAAAGTCGACGGCGTGGTCATCGACCTGCGCAACAATGGCGGCGGTTCCTTGCAGGAAGCCACCGAGCTGACCAGCCTGTTCATCGACAAGGGTCCGACCGTGTTGGTCCGCAACGCCGACGGCCGTGTCGATGTGCTCGAAGACGAGAACCCGGGCGCCTTCTACAAAGGCCCGATGGCGTTGCTGGTCAACCGCCTGTCGGCATCGGCTTCGGAGATTTTCGCCGGCGCCATGCAGGACTACCACCGCGCATTGATCATCGGTGGCCAGACCTTCGGCAAAGGCACCGTGCAGACGATCCAGCCGCTGAACCATGGCGAGCTGAAACTGACACTGGCCAAGTTCTACCGGGTTTCCGGGCAGAGCACCCAGCATCAGGGCGTACTGCCGGACATTGATTTCCCATCGATCATCGACACCAAGGAAATCGGCGAAAGTGCCCTGCCCGAAGCCATGCCGTGGGACACCATCCGCCCTGCGATCAAGCCGGCGTCGGACCCGTTCAAGCCATTCCTGACACAGTTGAAGGCTGACCACGATGCCCGCTCCGCCAAGGATGCCGAGTTCGTGTTCATCCGCGACAAGCTGGCCCTGGCCAAGAAGCTGATGGAAGAAAAAACCGTCAGCCTCAACGAAGTCGACCGCCGCGCGCAGCATTCCGATATCGAAAACAAGCAACTCGTACTGGAAAACATCCGCCGCAAGGCCAAGGGTGAGGATCCACTCAAGGAGCTGAAGAAAGAAGACGAAGATGCGCTGCCGACCGAAGCGGAAAAAACCAAACCGGAAGATGACGCCTACCTGGCCGAGACGGGCCGGATTCTGCTGGACTACCTGAAGATCACCAAGCAGGTAGCCAAGCAGTAAATGATGGCGAATTAATGTGATCCCTCCTTGGAGTGTCATCATATAGACATCATTCTGTCGTGAAATGAAGGACCGCAGGTTTCCAACCTGCGGTCCTTTTTTTTTCGATCGAGATCGCCATGACCATGACCGAACAGCTGAATGCACTGGGCTCTATCCTGGCTCATGGCAGTTTGCACAGCCTGTTCCAACCGATCATTTGCCTGTCCGAACGGCGCATTCTCGGCTACGAAGCCCTTAGCCGCGGCCCCTCCAACAGCCCGCTGCACTCGCCAATCGCGCTGTTCTCGGTGGCCCGTCATGCCGGGCGCCTCAGCGAACTGGAGATGGCGTGCCGCGAAAGCGCGTGCCGACGCTTCAGCGAACAGAAACTGCCGGGCAAGCTGTTCCTGAATATCTCGCCGGAATCCCTGATGGAAACCGCGCACCAACCGGGGCGCACCCTGCAACTGCTGCGCGACTTCGGTATCCCGCCCAGCCAAGTGGTGATCGAACTCACCGAGCAGACGCCGACCGACGACTTCGACCTGCTGCAAACCGCCCTGCATCATTACCGTGACATGGGTTTCGCCATCGCCCTCGATGACCTCGGCGCCGGGTACTCCAGCCTGCGGTTGTGGTCGGAGCTGCGCCCGGACTACGTGAAAATCGACCGGCATTTCATCGATGGCATTCATCAGGATGCGCTCAAGCGCGAGTTCGTCGGCTCCATCCTGCAGATCGCCAAGGCCTCGCGCGCCCAGGTGATTGCCGAAGGTATCGAGTTGCCCGAAGAGTTGGCGGTACTGACGGAAATGGGCGTGGACCTGGTCCAGGGTTACCTGCTTTGCCGCCCGCAAGAGCAGCCGCCGCAAGAAGCGCGCCTGATGTTGCCCAAGCCGGACAGCGCCAACGTGGCACTGAACGACGAAGGCAGTGACCTCAGCGCGCTGATCAACGAACAGCCGGCGGTGGACCAGGACACCGCCACTGCCCAGGTGCTGGAAGCCTTTCGACGCCAGGCCAACCTAAACTCCCTGGCGGTGCTGGACGCACGTGGGCAACCGATCGGTATCGTGCACCGGCACTCGCTGTCAGATGCGCTGCTCAAGCCGTTCGCGACCGACCTGTTTGCGCGCAAGCCAATCAGCCGCCTGATGAGTATCGACTTTCTCGCCGTAGAGCTGAGCCAGTCCCTGCAACAGGTCAGCCGCCTGCTGACCAGCCGCGCCCGGCAGCGCATCGAAGAAGATTTCATCATCACGCTCAACGGCGACTATCTGGGCCTGGGCCGGGTGATCGACGTGCTCAAGCTGATTACCGAGCTGAAAATCCAGCAGGCGCGTTATGCCAACCCGCTGACCCTGCTGCCGGGCAATGTGCCAATCCAGCAATGCCTGACGCGCCTGCTGCAACAACAGCGCGAGTCGGTGATCTGCTACGTGGACATTGACAGCTTCAAGCCATTCAACGATATCTACGGCTACGGGCGTGGGGATGAAGTGCTGTTGTGCCTGGCGCAGTGCCTGAACGACCGCGTCGATCCCAGCCGCGACTTTGTCGGGCATATCGGGGGCGATGACTTTTTGCTGGTACTGGGCCCGCAGGATTGGCGCAAACGGCTCAATCAACTGCTGGATGACTTCCACACCCAATGCCGGCGCTTCTACCGTGCCGAACACCTCGATGCAGGCTGTTTCGTGGCGTTGAACCGCCAGGGGGCACGCCAGGAGTTTGCGCTGCTGTCGCTCTCCATCGGCGTGGTGCATCTATATCCAGAGGCCTGCGGGCATCTGGACGCCAGCCAACTGGCGGAGTTGGCGTCGCAGGCCAAGCACCATGCCAAGAACGTGGCCGGCTACAGCATCCATGTGATCGACAGCATGGATGCTCTACCTCAAGCTATTTAAGCCTCGGCGGATTCCGGGTACGCGTATTCGAACACCCGCACCACCTCCGAGGCGTGCCAGGAGGCAGCGGCCACGCCATCGGACGGCCCGCTGAAACGCCCCAGGCGCTCTACACATTCAAAGAAGCCGGTACGCGGCAGGCGGCTGGCACCCTGGCTGATCACCAGCGAGCTGCGCAGCGGCTGCTCGGCCTTGGCGTCCAGCGCGGCCAGGTGCTCAAGCGCAGCGGCCAGGGTTTGCATGGCCGGCGTGGGGAACTGCAGGCGCTCCAGCAACGCGCGGTAGGTCAGCAGATGGCGCTGGCGGCGCGCCTGATCCAGCTCATTGAGCAACCCATCCCAATGCTGGCGACTGATACGTAGGCTCAAGATTCATCCCTCCACCCTGCAACGCCCAATTCCCAGGCCAGGCTGCGGCGAATTGCGGCATCCGGCTGGCGTTCACCGCTTTCGATCAATCCGAGATAGGAAGGACTGATACCCACGGTGCGGGCCAGGGCCTCGACGGCCAAGCCCTTGGCCTCGCGCAAGCCGCGCAGGTCTGCAAGCGGGCGCAGCACCTGTTCGCAAGCGGCTTGGGCAGGCGATGAAGAAGGAGACGGCGAAGGTGGTTGCTGACCGGCGGCCTTTAGCAGCGCCTGGTACTGGTCCCATGGCAGCACCGCGTATTCGGGTGCGCCATCGCGTGTAATTATCTGAATATCCATGACTGCCCCGTAGGATAACTGCACTTGCTTAGTAGGCTTTTTCCTTAAGCTCTTCCTTAGGAGTGTAATCCTAACAGCCACAAAGGTCGCAGGGGGATATGCCGTGTCATCCGTTTTTTTGTGGGTTTTCCTTGGACAGCAAGGCTGGCGTCGCTGGCAGGCGCTCAACCACGGCGAGCTTTTCCGGACGCTGGGCGTCACGCCACGCGCGAAAAGCGCTCAGTTCGCCGTCCAGGGTCTTCATGACCCACGCCAGCACGGCGATGTCATCGAGCATGCCAAACATGGGCAGGAAATCCGGAATCGCATCGATCGGGCTCACGAAGTACATCAGCCCCGCTACCACCGAGATCAGCGCCTTGACACTGATCGCCCGGTACTCGCCGCGCCAGTAGGCCAGGCACAGGGCCTGGAGCAGCTTGAGATCATCCTTGAGCTTGCCCAGGCGATTGCCCTGGCTTGAGCCTTTGGCGGCGACGGCAAACAGCAGCGTCGGCAAACGCCCACGGCCCAGCAGACGTGCGGCCATGGGCAGGAAACGGGTGAAATTGAAGGGTGGTTTCATTTGTCACTCCAGTTCCAGGCGACATAAAAGGTTATCCACACAAATTGTGGATAACCTTGTGAACAGAGCCTGTTTTCCGGGCTGAAAGCCACGGGTTACAAGGCTTGCAGTCAGATCGGGCGTTTTTTGCGCACTGAAAAAAAACCCAAGATTTCATTGACTTGGCGTTGCTGTGCGGATACCCGTGCTCGAGTCTTATATCAGACTGTTGCCCGGTATGGACGTTCGTTTGGATTGTAGTGAGGTGCCCGGCGAACCACATGTGGAGGTAGGCAACGCCAGATACAACAACGCCCCGTCGAGACGGGGCGTTGGGTGTTCAGGCGCCTGTTACTTCTTGGCAGCCGGTGCAGCAGGAGCTTCAGCCTTGGCTGGGTCCTTGATGGCCAGCAGCTCCAGGTCGAATACCAGCACGGAGTTGGCCGGGATCGCCGGGCTCGGGCTCTGTGCGCCGTAGGCCAGGTCGGACGGGATGTACAACTCGACCTTCTCGCCCACGTGCATCAGTTGCAGGCCTTCGACCCAACCCGGGATCACGCCGCTGACCGGCAGGTCAATCGGGCTGCCGCGATCCACGGAGCTGTCAAAGGTGGTGCCGTTGGTCAGCTTGCCGGTGTAGTGAACGGTCACCACGTCAGTCGGCTTAGGCTGAGGGCCATCGGCTTTCTTCACGACTTTGTACTGCAGGCCGGAAGCGGTGGTGACGACGCCGTCTTTCTTGGCGTTGTCTTCGAGGAATTTCTTGCCGGCGGTTGCCGACTCTTCGCTCATCTTGGTCATGCGTTCTTCAGCACGCTTTTGCAGTGCGGCAAACGCCTCAACCAGTTCGTCGTCCTTGAGCTTCTGCTCTTTCTTGCCGACGGCATCTTCGATGCCCTGGGCTACTGCTTTGGAATCCAGGTCATCCATGCCTTCTTGGGCAAGGCTCTTGCCCATGTTCAGGCCGATGCCGTAGGAAGCTTTCTGCGCCGGGGTTTTCAGCTCTACGCTGGTCTGCGAATCACAACCCGCAAGTACCAGGCTAACCAGGGCCACCGCCGCCGCCAACCGATGCTGTTTCATGCTATTTCCTTGTTCATGCGCCAAAAGGGCATTCGAATAAAGTCGCGAGCTTATCAGGCGGCCACGACCAATGGCTACCGGCATGTGAGCAGGAAACGTCTGATAAGTTCACGTGTTTAAACGCATTTTCATTCATCATGGAAGCCCGCGACGGATCGCGGACTGCCTGTTGCCAGGCTCATGGCCACTTGCCGCACCTGTGGCGTAGTGGCATAACAACGAGACGACTCGACAAGACCGAGACAAGGATAGCCCTCTTGCGCATTTTTTCCCGTGTTCTACTGCTGGTATTCACCCTTGTGGCCCTCTTGCTGGCCGTGGTGATCTATTACACCGTCAACCCCAGGCTGCCGGACTACGTGCCGGTGGAACAGGTGCATTACCAGGAGCAATGGAGTGCAGCCGACCGCCAGACCTACTACTTCACGCCCCAGGGCACGCAAGTAAAAGGCCTGCACTACGACTGGTTCACCGCCCTGGAGCTGCCGTTTTCCGAGCAACGCTTCGCCGCGCCGGATTACCTGGCGCGCTTCGGTTTCCTGGTGGACCCCAAGCAGGTGCCTACCGCGCAAAACCCCGGCAACCTGCCGGTGGGGTTCGCCCGGCACAAGAACGCCGGCAGCAACGTCGAATACCTGGACATCACCTGCGCCGCCTGCCACACCGGCCAATTGCACTTCAATAACCAGGCCCTGCGCATCGACGGCGGATCCGCCCAGCATGTGCTGCCTTCCAGTGTGCCGACCCTGCGCGGCGGCAGTTTCGGCCAGGCCCTGGTCGCGAGCCTTGCGGCCACCTACTACAACCCGTGGAAGTTCGAGCGCTTTGCCCGCCAGGTACTGGGGGATCGCTACGACGCCGAGCACACGAAACTGCGCCAGGACTTCAAAGCCTCGCTGAACCAGTTCCTCAAGGTGGCCTGGAACGACACCCACCGTGGCCTCTACCCTACAGAAGAAGGCCCCGGCCGCACGGACGCCTTTGGCCGTATCGCCAACGCCAGCTTCGGCGATGCCATTTCCCCAGACAATTATCGCGTCGCCAATGCACCGGTGGACTACCCGCAATTGTGGGATATCTGGACCTTCGACTGGGTGCAATGGAACGGCTCCGCCCAGCAGCCCATGGCGCGCAATATCGGTGAGGCCCTGGGTGTCGGCGCGACGCTGGCCTTTTTTGACGCCGCCGGCCAGCCACTCCAGGGCGATGCGCGCTACCCGTCCAGCGTACGCGTGCGCGACCTCAACCTGATCGAAGAAACCTTGCAGCGTCTCAAGCCGCCGACCTGGCCCGAGGAGCTGTTCGGCGCCATCGACAAGCCACTTGCCGCACAAGGCCGCGCGCTGTTCGCCGAGAACTGCGCCGGCTGCCATGTGCCCCGTGTCACCGAGGACAATGGCCGCCCCGTGCAGCACCTGAACATGCTGCCCGTGGATGACATCGGCACCGACCCCAGCACCGCCAGCAACATTGCCGACCAGCGCTACGACCTCAGCGCGCTGCAATGGGACCCTGCGGAACTGGCCCAGCTCAATGTCGAGCTGCACCCCACGCCAAGCGAGCCCCTGGACCTGAAGAAGATGTCCGTAGCCAAGGGCCTGGCTTACGTCACTGCCTTCGTCGAAGCCCATGCCTACCGTGCCGCTGGCGTGACCCCGGCCGAACGTCCGCGCCTGGACGGTTACGGCCTGCCCATCGGCGTGCGCGAATTGCGCGCCTACAAAGCGCGGCCGCTGGCAGGCGTGTGGGCCACCCCGCCGTTCCTGCACAACGGTTCGGTGCCGACGATCTACCAGTTGCTCTCGCCCCAGGACGAGCGCAGCACCACCTTCTATAAAGGCACCTTCAACTATGACCCGCGCCATCTCGGCTTTGAGACCGGCGCGTTCAAGAATGCCTTCCTGTTCGATACCAAAATCACCGGCAACCACAACAGCGGCCACGAATTCCGTGCCGGCAAGCGTGGCAATGGCGTCATCGGCCGCGGCTTGGCGCCGCAGGAACGCTGGGCGCTGCTGGAATACCTCAAAGTGCTGGGCGGCCCGCTGGAGCAACAACTGCCATGATTATCCGTTCCCGATACGACCGACCTTCCCTGCTCGCCCGCCTCTGGCTGCGCATCGGCGCGTTTCTCGGCAAGACCTTGCTGTGGCTGGCGTGCCTCGGCTTGCTCGTCTGGCTGGCGGCGACTGCCTGGTACGCCTGGCAGCACAGCGGCCCGGTGTCGGCCGATGAGCAAGTGCCGCCGGGCGAAGCGGCAATGACCCAAGGCATCATCCAGACGGCGGTGCGCATCGTCGACCAGCACCGCGAGGGCACGCGCTACCTGCGCGACGCCCACGCCAAGGCCCATGGTTGCGTGAAAGCCGAAGTCAGCGTGCGGGCCGACCTCGATCCGACGCTGCGCCAGGGCGTGTTCGCCGAGCCTGGCAAGACCTGGCAGGCGCTGATGCGCTTGTCCAACGGCAACGCCTACCCGCAGTTCGACAGTATCCGCGATGCGCGCGGCATGGCGCTCAAGCTACTGGACGTGCCGGGCAAACAACTGCTGGCCGATCAGCAAACCCGCACGGAGCAGGACTTCGTGATGTTCAGCCACCCGAACTTCTTTGTCAGCGACGTGGCGGAGTACGCGCAGAACATCGGCGCGCAAGCGGATGGCAAGAAAGTGCTGGCGTTCTTCCCCAAGGTCGACCCGCGCAGCTGGCAAGTGCGCCACTTGTTCATCGCTTTGGCGACCCTGGCGCCCGCACCGGCCAGCCCGACGCAGACGACGTACTTTTCGGTCTCGCCCTACAAGTTCGGCGCGGCCAACGCCAAGTTCCGCGTCGCCCCCGACCCACAGAGTTGCCCGGAGTATCAACTGCCCAGGCAGAACCAGGACCTGCCGAACTTCCTGCGCGGCGCCTTGAGCCAGCAGCTGTCCACCGACCGCGTGCCTGCCTGTTTCGTGCTGCAGATCCAGCGCCAGAATCCGCAGAAATTCATGCCGATCGAAGACACCAGCATCGAATGGAAGGAGAGCGATGCGCCCTATGAAACCGTGGCCAAGGTGCGTATCCCGGCACAGGATTTCGACACGCCCGAGCAGAACCTGACGTGCGACAACCAATCGTTCAACCCCTGGTTCGGCGTCGCGGAACACCGCCCTGTCGGCGGCATCAACCGCTTGCGCAAGGCGGTGTATGAAGCGGTCAGCGATTACCGGCACAGCCGCAACGTGTCACAGTGACACCCGCGCCTGGAAACATATTACAAGATTGATGAATCTCCCTGTGGGAGCGGGCTTGCTCGCGAAGGCGGTGGTTCAGTCAAAGATGTATTCACTGACACACCGCTTTCGCGAGCAAGCCCGCTTGTGTCTTGGGCAAGGATTAGACTGTGGGTGAGAGCGGTGAGTGGCAAGCTGAATGCCCGGAGTGCTTAAAGC